>CALXOW010000006.1 GCA_944390115.1 uncultured Anaerobiospirillum sp. | reverse complement strand
CGGTCACACCATCAGTTTGCGTATAGTACAGCTCGTTCTTGGTGTTCTTGCTGTCATTAGAACCTTTTGCAGTGCTCAGATTGGCTTGCTTTGAGCCCTGCTGGTTCTGGTAGTCTTTTCCTGTCTTGCTCTGATCGGACACAGCTCCAGCATCTCCACCTTGCGAAGGCAAGGCAGAATTGGTTTGAGCTGGGGTGTCCATAAGATTTAGCAAAACTGAAACTCCTCATTATTTTTGTCTGAAAGGATCTACCGAGATTCCAAGACAAGCAAGTTCTATGCTAAGAACAGATATGCCTTATTATTCTTAGTCTACCCCATCATGTCAGGCACGGTAGGAAATTTTGCTTCAGACTTTGATCTGGCTGGCAGAATTATTTTATAATAACCATTTAATAGGTAAAATATCATTTTTATGGTACGTTAAATGCAATGCATTTAAAACACAACAACCACTACCATTATGCAATTGCTATTGTTTTGTAAAATTATAGTTGATATGTAGAAAATCTTGTTCGTCGCATTCATCGATTGTTTACAAATTGGAAAATGATTTAGCGAGCAGCTGATTCGCTGATATTCCAATAGATTGAATGGAGCTGAAGTTGCACTAAATTGGTGCTGATTTTAATTTGTAACAGCTCCCTTTAGTTTGCGCTGCACTGAGCTCATCCCCTCTTGGCTGGCTCAAGGCCCTACTTAGCGGCCTGTACTTACTTGGTGCACATATTTCTTAACGCACGCACCCTAAGCTAGGCCTTAATTTGGGCCGGTATCATGCTGAACTTAGAGCCATCCCGGCTTGAACAGCTACATGGCCCTAGTTTTGCCTTGCGCCAATTTTCTTTCCTGTTTGAGAATCGACCATGCCACTCACTTACATCGTGGTTCTTGCCTTAATCCAAGGCATCACCGAGTTTCTGCCGGTTTCCTCCAGCGCCCACCTGATTTTCCCCAGCCAAATTTTAGGTTGGCCCGACCAAGGCCTCGCCTTTGACGTGGCGGTGCACTTAGGCACTCTCTTTGCCGTGATCGTCTATTACTACCGCGATCTGGTGCAGATTGCAGGTCACACCCTAGTCTCCATCGTTAAGCGCACCAATACCCCGCAGTCGCGCCTGGGCTGGTACATTGTGATCGCGACGATTCCCGCCGGTCTTGCCGGTGTGCTCTTAGAGAGCTACATCTCGACCATCGCCCGCTCCATCCACGTGATCGCCTACACCACGATTGGCTTTGGTCTGCTCTTAGGCCTTGCCTCGTACCTCAATCGTAAGATGAACTGGCACACTGTGGTCAATTTGACCCACAGCCGTCCTGATAGCTTAAAGCAACTGAGCTTAAGCCAAGCTATTATTATTGGCCTGGCGCAAGCCATTGCCTTAATTCCAGGCACTTCGCGTTCAGGCATCACCTTGACCGCTGGTCTGTTCTTAGGCTTACGCCCTGAGGCTGCCGCCAGATTTAGCTTCTTGCTCTCAATCCCGATTATCATCGCCAGCGCTCTATTAGAGGGCTACAAACTGGTGGTCTACGAGCCCCAAGGCGCTAACCCAATCGAGATGCTGATTGGCATCACCATCTCCTTTATCACGGCCTTAATCGTGATCAGCATGTTCATGCGTTATATCTCGAAGTCGGGCATGGCCATCTTCGTGATCTACCGTATCCTATTAGGTGCCGCCCTGCTCTACTTCATCTCTTAGGCCCAACCTCATTTCTTAAGCTCTCCTTCATTTCTTAACTCTACTGGCCGCCGCCCACTCCAACCATGAGCTCAAGGCGGCCGCCCCCAACCTCTTGGAACTCACATCAGACGCTTCCCCAATAAGCCATACGCGTACAGTCAGACATGCGCGTACAGCCAAGTGTACGCACTACCTAAGCTGAGCAGCTACAACACACGACCTTTAGGATTACCTCCGGTAGCTCCAAAAATTGAGGACAGCGTCCCTACTCACTTGCTAAGTGGTCGGCCGACCAAGGTGATACCAGGAAAAGAACGGGGGATTAGGAGACGACGCAGTAAGAGAAGACGGCGCAGTAAGCCTCGCACTGCAGCCGCTGACTAACTTAGGAATGGAAAGGATGGTGCATGCAGCCTAGGAACGCTGCCACATGAGGAAACTGCTGCAGGAGAGAAACGTCTTGCAGCAGCCACTTAAGGTAAGAAGTCTTAGAATCGACTATTTCTCCACTAACTTGGAGAGGCCGCCTGAATAGCGCTCACCGATGAGCAAGACGCTATCGACCTGCTGCTTCCTCATCGGTGTATGGACCATAGATCTCAGCGGTATCAAGTAGATTGCAACCTGAGTCTAGTACCTCGTGAATGAGCTTAATCGACTCCTCATCGGTTAAGAATGGAGGATAGCCATGGGTTAAGCCCATGCAACCAAAGCCAATGGCACTAACCTCTAACTCACCTAACTTTCTTTTTTCCATGTGAAACCTTCTTGCAAAGGGGAATACCGCTCCTAAAAATGATCCGCAGCCACATAGCTAACTTACGCTTTCCCGTGCAGACTTGGGTGGCTGCGGAACATGACAGGTTTTCTTAACCTCCTACTTGAGCAGGGATAAGTAGGAGTCGGTTTAGTCCTAAGCGCGCGGCGTAACCTGTTATAGCGTAATCTGTGATAGCTTGACCTGATCGAGCGCGCTGCCTGGGGCTTAAGTCCTAGGGTTTAAACCATATGGCTTAACCCCTATTTAGACTGAGGACGAAGATCTAATTTCTTTTCGTGCAGCCAGTCTTGAAGCACCTTGGCAACTGCCACATTGTTCTTTTCAGCAAAGGCAAAGTGCGAATTGCCGGTGACCCCCACATCAGGCAGTTCTACGACCTGGGCATCACCGCCATGGCGATTGATGCAGTCGGCAAATTTACGGGCCATCTCGACCGAAGCACGCCAGAAATCCTGGTACGGATTGTCACTTGGCTCCTTAGGAATGAAGTCGCCGTAGTAGATAACAATTGGGTAGCGGGTTAAGCGCTCAAAGTCCTTGAGCGGGATCTCGAGCGGGGCATTGGCGTTAAAGAAACCCGAGTTAGGGATTGCCTCAGGGGCCTCCCCTTCTGGGAAAGGAAAGCCCATGCCCGGCTCATAAGCCACTAAGCCCTTGATCTTGTCGCTCTTAATACCGACGCTCCAGCCGACACTGCAACCTTGCGAGTGGGTCACAAAGACGTTATCACCCACCTGATCAAAGGCCGCGACAATGGCATCAGCATTGACCTCAAGGTCAAATGGAGCGGTGTCAGGAGTGATCTGACGGAAGAATTGATCGAGCGATTTTTCATCTTGCGGGAAGGCACTGCCCTCGTAGAACTTAGGCCACAAGCCCATACGGAACTGGCCGTACCAGAACTGATCATCCGGGGTGGCGTTAATCGTGTACGAGACCGTAGCACGGCCGGCATCAGCACGGCGCGGTTGGTTGATGAGATAAACCGGATAGCCTGCGCTTAAGAAGATATTGCGAAAACCATCGCGCCCATCTGGAGTGGTATCCCAAGTACGGGTGTGCTGACCGTAGCCATGTAAGAAGAATAATGGGTACTGACGTGGATTTTGCGGCACCTGATAGTGAATGATGGCGTGATCGCCGTGCAGAGTCTGGCCCTCAGTCTTAGGGTGGTAAGGGTCGTAGGCTTCCTTGGCCTCAATCACAGTGCCGCCAGCAGCAAAGACACCTTGGTCGATAATGGTGACCGGCTCCATAGCCGGAGCAGCGGTGCTAAATGCTATAGCTGCAGCTAATACGCTGATACGAAACATGATGATCTATCTCTCCTACTTATTGCTGGTAGCAGCTTGGTACTCGGCGTCAGTAACCGGAACCGTGCTCGGCCAAGGGGTGGCAGGCTGGTACTCACTGTCGTAGATCACGACTTGCGCAAACCAGCTATCAGGAGCGGCACCATGCCAATGACGTACATCAGGGGCACAAAAGACGACATCGCCCGGCTCAATCTTGACCGCAGGCTTACCTTCTTCTTGGTAATAGCCCACGCCCCCGATGCCTAAGAGGTACATCGGGCCGTGGTTATGCCACGGGCTCCGCGCACTTGGGCCAAAGGTGATTAAGTTGGTTTGCTGAAATTGGTATTGGGGATCGCGATCGATCAAGGCCTTAAAGTAGACTTGGCCGGTGAAACGGAAACTGACGTCATCGCCTTGAATGCCAAAAGGCAGGTCTTGACCTGATAACACTTGCACGGAATTTTGGGCCATCGCGGAATTTTGGGCCATGGGCTGCACCTCCGAAGTACTAGAAGCACAGGCCGTCAGCAGCATAGCACTTGCGACTACAGCGCCGAGCCGATTAAAATGATACTGCATCATTTGCATAGTACACCTCTTACCTTAAAAGCCTGTAGCCCTAAGATTACGCAGATGCAAATGTTTTGTACAATGCTCATTTTTGCTAACACTATGCTATAGACGCATAGTAAAAAGGATAGAATGAGCAGCAGAATGGAAGCTTGGGAGGCAAGATGCTCGAACTGCGACAGCTCAAAGAATTGCTGACCTTGGCGCAAGCCAAGACGGTTTCAGAAGCGGCCCAGCGCCTCTATATTTCACAGCCCGCGCTCAGTCGCTCACTGCAACGCTTGGAAGATGAGCTTAAAGTGGAGCTCTTTGTTCACGGCAAAAATAAGATAGAACTTACTGACACAGGGCACTTAGCACTTACCTATGCCCAGCAGATTTTAGATTTAAGTGAACTTATGGTGACGAGCCTGCGGCGCCATGAAGCGGCTAAATCTACAGTCAGCTTTAAGACTTGTGCCCCCGCCCCACTGTGGGAACTTACCGCCACCTGCTCGCTGGTCTATCCGCACTTAACCCAAATGGCTGCGGTAAGCTCAGATCAGGAACAATTAGCTGCGGAGCTATTAGCTGGAGAAATTGACTGTGCGGTGCTCACTGCGCCCCTAACCACCGATGCGGTACAATGCGTGCCGTTTTTGACTGAGAAGCTGTACTTTGCCTTGCATCGCAGCCATCCACTGGCAGGGAGCTCTTGTTTGCGCTTTGCCGATATGGATGGGGAAGCCTTTCTCTTACGCCCGCAGATTGGCTTTTGGCAGCACGTGGTAGAGCAATACCTCCCCCATTGCAAGTTCTTATGGCAGCGTGATGACAATGCCTTTAACACGATCGTGCGCGATTCCAATCTGCTATCGTTTGCCTCAGACATCGTGCTCAAACGAGAAGGACTTCGCCCTGACCGCATCTGCATTCCCATCGCTGATGATGCCGCTCGGGTCACCTACTACGCCGTGATCCGCCAAGACAACTTAACCAAGCTTCAGGCTTTAGTGACCACGTTAGAGCACAAAGCCCAGCGTCTCAAGGCCGCTCAAAGCCTGAAAGAGCCACTGTTGACCTAAAACTCCAGGAAAATAACGCGACCAAGAGCCCAAGGTTCGGCCTCACACTACCAGGACGGGGCCATAACTTCGGCGCGTGGTAGCCTATGAGGCAGCGGGCTGGAACCTGCGTGCGCAAGCCACAAAGCGGCCCTGCCTGAGAGCAATCGCGGCCCGGCCAAACCAGTAGCGGCAAGTCAGTTCGGTAGCGGCCACTCCATTGGGAGCATGCTGGCCTTATTAACCGCGCATGCCCTTGATTAACCACGCATGCTCTTGATTAACCGCGCATGCTCTTGATTAATCGCGCATGCTCTTGATTAACCGCGCATGCTCTTGTTTAATCGCGCACGCTCTCGGCAGCAGGCGAGCTATTGTCGTGGTCGTCGAGCTCACCTTGCGGGATAGTCTTCATAAACTCAGCGACCAAGGCGACGCGGCGCTCAAACATCGCGTCCTTGATTGCAGCTCCCTTTAAGCCCTGCTCCACAAATTCCTTAGCGGTCACAGTGCGGCAGATACTGAACATCTCATAGAGATACTCAGCACGCGGGAACGGACGGGCCTCAAAGCCCTTGCGGCCTAAGAAGTCGCATTTGCAGCACAAAATCCAAGGCTTGATGCGCTCAGGACGACGCCAGGCATCAAGGTGATTTAACAGCATGACAATGCCGTACGCTCCCTCTTGATAGAGGTGGTGCACAAAGGAGTGATAGAAGACCACGAGCTTGGCAAAGTCATAGTAGTCATTAGGCACCTTAAGGCGCTTACACATCGCCTCTAAAGGCTTTAAGCCCAAAACATTGTGGTTCTTGTGGTGCGGCCAATTTTCCTTGGGGGTGAGCCCCTTACCTAAATCATGGCAGAGCATAGCAAAGCGCGCGACCGGATCGTGCGTCTCGCAGGCAATGCGATGCAAGGTCATAACGGTGTGCACTAAGGTATCAACCTCAGGGTGCCAGCGTTTTGGGCCCGGCACGCCCGAGAGAGCCTCGATCTCAGGCAGCACTACCACGAGGGCGCCGGTAAAGTGCAAAATCTCGATAAAAACCTCGGGATCGGGCGTGTTGAGGGCTTTCTCGAGCTCAATCCAGACGCGCTCGGCAGTGAGATTTTGCAGCTCGCCAGACTTGACTATCTCGCGCATCAGCTCCAAGGTCTCAGGAGCCACACTAAAGCCTAGATGATGGAGCTTGGCGGCAAAGCGCGCGACGCGTAAGACCCGCAGCGGATCTTCCACAAAGGCCGGGGACACATGGCGTAAGACCTTATGCTTTAAATCCTTGAGGCCGCCATAAGGGTCGATGATCTCTCCGGTCTCTAAGTTCTTAGCGATAGCGTTAATGGTGAGATCGCGCCGCAGCAGATCTTCCTCTAAGGTGGTCTTAGGAGAAAAGTCGCAGATAAAGCCGGTGTAACCGTGGCCATGCTTGCGCTCGGTGCGCGCCAGGGCATACTCTTCGTGCGTTTCGGGGTGCAAAAAGACCGGGAAGTCTTGTCCCACTTGGGCAAAACCTTGCGCCCGCATTTCATCAATGGTGGCACCGACCACCACAAAATCGCGATCTGCTCCACTGATGCCTAAGAGTTCATCACGCACCGCACCGCCCACCAAGTAGACTTGCATTGTTGCCTCCCTCTCCTCTTGCGGTGCTGCACCTTAAGGTGCCACGCCTCAAACCACACACCATGCTCAACCCCAGTAAGGCTAAGCCTCACCTGCTAAGCGTCACAGTGGATTATAGCAAAGGCGCCCCGCCCGCACTTAGCCGGGGATGGCCAAATATGGCGCCTGATGCGACAAATTCGTACCTACGGGCCGACCGAGCCTCACAGCTTTATTTTTGCGTCACCAAAAACACCAAGGACAGTGCCCCCTTGCGGTGACACTGTCCTGGTAAAGCTCATTTACTGAGCAAAGATCAAGTACTTAGCACTGCCTAGTGCTACCAGTGCTGAGCTCTAATTAGTGGGCAGCACCGGCGGCTTGAGCTGCCGCACCAGCTGCTTCCTTAAGGGCTGAGCCCATCTCACTGGCGTGAGCGATATCACCGGAAACTAACATACCAGCGTCGATCATCCACTGGGTAACCTCTGGCAGGATGAACCAAGTGCCGATTAAGCCGACCACAGTTAAGACGATGGTGTAAGGCAGAGCCATCCACATCATGCGCAGATAGTTGAGGCGAATGAGTGGGGATAAGGCGCTGGTGAGCAGGAATAAGAAAGCAGCTTGACCATTAGGGGTAGCAACCGAAGGTAAGTTGGTACCAGTGTTGATCGCAATAGCTAAGTGGTCAAATTGCTCGCCGGAAATAACGCCGTGTAACATGGCGTCATAAACCTGCTGAATGTAAATGGTAGCAACGAAGACGTTGTCCGAGACCGAGGACAGGATACCGTTGGCCAGATAGAAGATTGGCAGCTGCGACTCAGGTGGGGTCGACAGTACCCACTCGATCAATGGGCGGAACAACTCTTGTTGCGAAATAACAGTAACTACCGTGAAGAAGACGCACAGTAAAGCGCAGAATGGCAGCGACTCGGTAAAGGCCTTACCAATTTCCTCTTCGGAGGTAACACCGCATAAGCCGGTGGCAATAATGATAATCGACAGGCCGATTAAACCAACCGCAGCTAAGTGTAAGGCTAAGCCGATAACCAACCAAACGCAGCATAAAGCCTGGATGATCAGGCGCATCTTGTCGCGGCTGGTTAAGTTAGCGTCATTGCGCTTCTCCACCTCGACTAACATGCTGTGGACCGACTCAGGCATAGCGGTACCAAAGCCGAACCAGTGGGTCTTCTCTAAGATGATGCAGGTGCTAAAGCCGCAGATAACTACTGGTACCGAAACTGGCGAAACACGTAAGGCGAACTCAATGAAGTCCCAACCGGCCACACCACCGACGATAATGTTTTGTGGCTCACCAACCAAGGTGCAGACACCACCGATGGCGGTACCAACCGCAGCGTGCATTAAGATCGAACGTAAGAAAGCGCGGAAGGTCTCTAAATCCTGCTTGAACTCTTCCTTGACGTAGGTGTCATTGCTTAAACGAGCCGTGGCTGCATCACCGGTGATCATATCGTGATAGTAACGATAGACACCAATGCAGATCGTGATGATGACCGCCAAAACCGTTAAGGCGTCCAAGAAGGCCGATAAGAAAGCACCTAATAAGCAGAAGATAAAAGCTAAGAGCGTATGGGAACGCACTTTAACCAAGAGCTTGGTGAAGGTGAATAAGAGCACATCACGTACGAAGTGAATACCGGCGACCATGAACATCAGAAGTAAGATAACTTCGAGGTTCGCTCCGATTTCCTCGCGCACGCCTTCCATATCACACAGGCCAATGACCGCCGCTTCGATCGCCAGGAAACCACCTGGAATCAATGGATAGCAGTTTAAGGCCATTGCCAGAGTGAAGATGAACTCAGCCACCAAGACCCAGCCTGCGAGGACCGGCGAGATGGCCGCTAAAATTGGGTTTAGGATGAGGCAGCCCAACACAAAAAGTTTGTACCAAGTAGGCGCTGTTCCCATGAAGTTCAGGGCAAACGCCTTTCCATATGTCATATTAGGCATAGATTACCTCACTCATAGTAATGTCCATCTGCTCTGTGTGAACTGGAGAGCTTAGCCCCGCAACAATCCCATAACAACAGCAAGCCTCCACAGAGTTTCCGCACCTTCCTTGCCCAAGTTCCACCACTAAATTAGTTAAGAGCCCCCTCTGTTCAGATGGAAGGGAAGCAGAGGTAACTCTTATCTGGCAATTAAAGCTACTGTGCCCATTATAGGAATTTCCGGCATTATGGCTGTGACCAATTCCACAAAGTGACAGCGCCGTCCTCATAACTGAACCATTATGGGTCACCTTTGCGACCTCAGGAGCAAATTTCGGCAGCAAAAAAGCCAAGGAACTAACCTTGGCTTTTGGTGAGATGTTTCTGTCTCGAGTAGTTTTTTCACCTGGTGCTGGGCGCTAACATGCCCCGCGCACTTGAGGCCACTGTGGGCTTAACTCATGAGTGGAGCGACCACGAAGCCTAAAGCTACCGAAATGAAAATGCACAGAATGCATGGCAGGAGCATCGAGTGGTTGAAGATGAACTTGCCGATCTTAGTCGTACCGGTGTCGTCCATCTGCACCGCACCTAATAAGGTTGGATAGGTTGGCAGGATGAACAGGCCACTGACGGCGGCAAAGGAAGCCACCAAGATATAGGCCAGATCTGGATTGGCGTCCATATTGAGCGCCACAATGATGACTGGCACTAAGGCCTTGGCGGTGGCGGCCTGCGAATAAAGCAGCGCCGAGATAAAGAAGAGCACGACCGAGAGCACGCCTGGATACTGGGCGACAATCTCCTTGGAGAAGTCCTCTAATTGAGCCGAATAGCCTGCAACAAAGGTGTTGCCGAGCCAAGCTACACCCAAGACGCAGATACAGGCGGTCATACCCGACTTAAAGGTCGGAGTGTCCGCCAGCTCTGAGGTGTTGAGCTTGCACTTGATGACAATCAAGGTGGCAATGAGGAGCATAAAGGACATGATGGCGCCATCACGGGCTAACTTCAGCTGCTCAAAGGCAGGTAAGAGGAAAGCCGCTACACCTGAATCAGAGGCCTTTAAGCTCTCCACAATCGGCAGACGGACCAGATCTGAGATCATGGTGGCGTAGAGCACGACGCAAATAACGCCCATGATAAAGATGATCACCGAGGCCTTGGCGGTAGCAGGCAGGGGCGGGCGCTTATGAGGTTCAACCTTGTGAATCAAACCGGCCTTAACACGCTCTAAATAATCAGGATCTTGGTCTAATGGGCCCTTATTGAAGAAGAGCGACATAATGAAAGCGGCGATCATGCAGCCCACGTAGGTGGTCAAGAGCCACACTACTAATAAGGTTGGGTAGGACCAACCATAAGGCTCGAGCACGCCGGTCATATAGACCACTGCCGCTGATACTGGCGAAGCGGTAATAGCGACCTGACCTGAGACCACGGCCATCGACAGCGGGCCTGCAGGCTTGACGTTTTGCTCCTTAGCGACCTCGACAATAACCGGAATCATGGCAAAGGCGGTGTGGCCGGTACCTGCCAAGACGGTTAAAACATAGGTCACCGTCGGCGCCAAGAAATTGATGTGCTTAGGATTATTGCGCAAGATACGCTCGGCGATGCGCACCATATAATCAAGGCCACCGGCCTTTTGTAAGGCGGTGATGGCAGCAATCACCGACATGATGATCAAGATAACATCAGTTGGGATGGCACCGGCGTTCATGCCCAAGAACACGGTTAGGATGATCACACCTAAGCCGCCGGTATAGCCAATGGCCATACCGCCTAACCTGATGCCAAAGAAGATCACGCCAAAGAGCACCAAGAGGCGCAAGATCAAAACTATGTCCATAACAACTCCTCACCTAAAAGCCTCCCAAACGTGCACCACCACGCGCTGGGAGCTAGGATTGTGGGGATTGGTAACACACCGGCTGAGCCCGCAGACCCAGCCCACTTAAGGCCGCAAACCCGGCCCATTAAGACGATAAATCTGGCTTAACTTGAAAAAAGCCGCCTAGCCTACCATGATTAAACGTAGTTACCAACCCAAAATAAGGCGATTTGTGCCCCATGTTAGCCAATACGGCCAACTAACGCTGCTTGTAGTGCACCCGGCTCTCTGCCGAGAGCTTAGGGTTCAGCATATTCTCCGGGGTTAAGAGCTCGTCGATTTGCTCTGGGGTGAGCAGACCGCGCTCCAAAGCCACCTCACGGACGCGCTTACCGGTAGCCAAACACTCCTTAGCGATCGCGGCGCTATTCTCATAGCCGATATAAGGATTGAGCGCAGTGACAATGCCGATTGAGCCCAGCACGAAGTCAAGGCAGACCTCCTGATTGACCGTGATGCCATCAACGCACTTTTCAGCCAGGGTGCGCAAAGCGCGATCTAACATCTTGATCGACTTGAAGATCTCATAGGCAATGGCAGGCTCCATGACGTTGAGCTGGAGTTGACCGGCTTCAGCGGCAAAGTTCACTGCGACATCCGCCCCAATCACGTGGAAGCAAACTTGGTTAACCACCTCAGGAATGACTGGGTTGACCTTGCCCGGCATGATGGATGAACCAGGTTGCATCTTAGGCAGGTTGATTTCGTTAAGGCCGCAGCGTGGTCCTGAGCTCAAGAGACGCAAGTCATTGCAGGTCTTAGAGAGCTTGAGCGCCAATTGCTTGAGGGCACTCATCACATGCACATAGCCCGAGCAATCTGGGGTAGCGGCCACTAAGTCCTGCTCGGTGACAAAATCATCGCCCGTGATTTCGCGCAAATAGCGGCAGACGGTAGCGGCATAATCAGGATGCGAATTGATGCCGGTGCCAATAGCCGTACCACCCATATTGATGTGGAGCATGGCTTGGCGCGCGATCCCCAAATTGTTGAGATCGGCATCGAGCATTGTGCCAAAGGCATGGAACTCCTGACCAACCGTCATTGGCACTGCATCTTGCAGCTGGGTGCGGCCCATCTTGATCACGTCTTTGAACTCATCGGCCTTGCGGTAGAAGGCGTCACGCAATAAGGCAATCGCCGCAAAGAGACGGCCGATATCGTCATAGAGCGCAATCTTGATCGCGGTAGGATAGGAGTCGTTGGTCGACTGCGAGAGGTTGACGTGATCATTAGGATGCAGGTACTGGTACTCACCCTTGTTATGCCCCATTAAGGTCAGAGCGATATTGGCAATGACCTCATTGCAATTCATATTGGTCGAGGTGCCAGCGCCGCCTTGAAGCATATCAACCACGAACTGGTCGTTGTATTTACCGGTCAGGACCTCATCGCACGCCTGGCAAATGAAGTCACACTTCTCCTGGTCTAAGAGCCCAAGCTCGCAGTTAGCTAAGGCCGCCGCCTTCTTAACCTTGGCATAGCCGTAGATGAAGCCTGGGTAATCGCTCAAATGCTCGCCCGTGATATCGAAGTTGTTGCGGGCTCTAAAGGTCTGCACTCCGTAGAAGGCGTCGTCCGCAAGCTCCAACTCACCGATGAAATCATGTTCAATCCGCATAGGCACCTCAACACATAGCATAGGCAGCAGCTCCACCACTGCTCCCGATAAAAGCAACTTTCCACCTCCCCAGAGCAGAGCGCATGTTCGCAGCACTAAGCCGCTACATAAGCCACAACACCAGGCCACAGCACCTAGCGCTCGGCCACAGCGCATAGCGTATAAAGCACATAGCTCGGGGGTCACGCCCCCATTGTGACAATTAGCAACGCTTCGTCCCAGATACCTTGATTCAAAAGTGTGAGAAATGCCCTATAAGCGTGCGCTTTTTGCGATGCAAATCACAATTTCAATTGATTTAACCTCAATTTATTGAAAATTAACTTGCACATTACATTAATTGATGTTTTGCTCAGCAAAGAAAGGCCAAACCCAGCACCTACCACCAATTTAACGCATTGGCGCGTCTGCGGCCCCTCATTTTTATCAAGCTCTTACGGCTTTGCCCCCTATCTTTTTTAGCGCAAATTTTGGCAGCTATGCCCCAGAACCAGCTTGCTCAAGCTGTTTCGTCAGTTAAAGCAACAGGTGCAGTGAAACGCCTTTCGCTCCAAAAACACTGACAAGAGCTCACTTGTTTGAGCACGCCCCAGGGTCTCCGCGTTCAGCGCGAACTATGCGCACGTGACAAAGCAAGCGCCCTAGGGGTAGATCTTTGGGCGCACCTCTATTTGCTCTTGGCCGCATTTCTTTTGGCACTCGGAGCCGTTTGGGCAGGGGCCAACCTGTCCGACAATTGCTGAGCACAGCAGCAATTTGCTCAGAGATCAACGCGCTCGGCCACAAAAATGGTGAGCCAAGATGCAATGTGGCGTTTTTAGGCGGCTTCCGACTTTCTTTTGCAAGCAAAGTAGGCTAGAGTGATGAGGTTAAGTTTGAGGGTAAAACCCCAAGCAAGAGATCACAGACATGGTTATGTGGTGTTCATAAGAAAGGACTGATGAGCTCCACACTGCGGCACGAGCGTTGCTGTCTTGAGGTCAGGAGCGCGTGAGCGCGCATCAATGAGAGTTTTGAGGTGGTAAATGGGACTGCTTAGATTTGTACAAACGTTGGCCCGTCACCGTTTTTTCTGGTTTCTGCTCTTATTATTGGGCATCGTTTTAGAGTGCTGTGGTCTTTATTTCCAATATGAACTGCGCCTGCCGCCGTGCGTCAACTGCGTCTATGAGCGCGCCCTCTACCTGACCTTTATCATTGCAGGCTTCATCGGCTTCTTGTGCCCAAGCAACTTTGTGCTGCGCAACCTCGCCAACCTCACCTTTATGGCAGGTTCCGCCGGTGGTGTCTTGGTCGCCTTTGACCACTTAACTTCGGTTTATCAAACTGGTTTTGGTGCCAGCTGCCAGCTCAAGGCTCAATTTCCATCCTACTTAAAGCTCGACGAGTGGCTACCATGGATGTTTGAGCCAACTGCTACCTGCGCCCCACTAGATTGGTCGCTCTTAGGCTTCTCGATGCCAGAGTGGATCATCTTGAGTTTTGCCTGCGGCTTAATCGTATCGGTGCTCTTCTTCTTCAGCGAGTTCGTTAAGCGCCGCCGTCGCGGTTACATCGATTTCTATCGCTAATCTCATCCGGTTCTAGCAAACAGTGAGGGCGCCTTAGGCGCCCTCACTGTTTGTAGTCAGCCCAAAAACTTGGGTTAGGCCACTAAGATAGCAAGCCAGGTAAAGCCAGTTAAGCACAGCATGACAAAGACCGCAGCTGAGCCTAAGTCCTTAGCCCGGCCCGAGAGCTCATGGTACTCATCGCCAAAGCGGTCCACGACAGCCTCAATCGCGGAGTTTAAGATCTCCACCGTAAAGGTCAGCCACGGCATAACAATAAGCAAGATAAGCTCGACGACACTGTCACTAACCGGAAAGGCCAAGATAGTCAGCACAATGCCTAAGAGCAGCTCTTGGCGGATGGCAGCTTCATGCTTGTAGCCGGCCTTAAAGCCCTGCATGCTATAGCGTGCGGCGTGAATAATGCGCGTTAAACCGGTAGCACCTGGCTTACCCATAATTTAAGTTCCTTCTGAAAACAACGACACAGCGCCCGCCCCAGAAACCAGGCAGACGCCAGAGCAAATTAAGCGCGAAACCAATCAAGCCCCGCCAGTTTAGGCAAAGGCTCCAAGCAGCATCGTGCAGCCTGAGAAAAGCACGAACGCAACCTCGATACGAGCTCAAAATGAGTTCCCAAAACTCATGGGTGCTGCAGCAAGTAGCAATGGCTTAAGCCGCACTTACTGGGCAGCTCAAGTCATCACCTAGTCTCATCAGCTAGACCACGATCTTAAGGGCAAGTTCCACCCCCGACCATTTGAGTGCACTGAGCCAGCACATTTCCTTAAGCGGTTTGGAGGCAGGCGCCAAATTTGTGCTGGCGCCAAGTCTGACTCTGAGTCTTAGGGACAGCTGCGGTTCCTGTCACAAAACGCACGGTGCGTCTTAGTTGCGACCACGCGCCCGAGCTGAAACGCAATCAATGACGCTGCACCATCCTCCTATTGCTGCTCTTGAACGTCAGCGACACGGCGGCGCCCGCGCTTAACCGGTGCTGCTTGTACCTCAGTAGCTTCGGCCTTCTTAGCAGCTGGTTTCTTGGCAGCTGGCTTCTTCACTATAGCTTTAGTCCCAGTTGTCTTCTTGGTAGCAGGCTTCTTAGCTGGGGCTTTGGCATCAGTTGCCTTCTTAGCAGCTGGCTGCTTGGCTGTGGCTTTGGCCTCACTTGCCTTCTTAATCGCAGGCTTCTTAGCTGGAGCTTTGGCCTCAGTTTCCTTCTTGGCAGAAGCTTTGGTCCCAGCTGTCTTCTTAGCAGCAGACTTCGTTTCAGTAGCTTGCTCGGACGCTGCCTGCTTGGCGGCATATTCTTGCTCGACCTTGCGCGCAAAAGCAGCAAGCTCAGCATTGGCTTGAGCTGTGGTTACTGGCTTTTTGCGCTGGGCACGCGCGATCTTTTGGCGTTGCGCCTTGTAGTAGAGGTCAATCAGGTGCTGGCACTCTTGGGCACGAATACCGGCGCTGACCTCAAGCTCGACACCGAGCTGGGCAAAAGCCCCGGTGCTAAAGGCACCGTGCTTAGGATCAGCTACGCCATAGACAATGCGGGCAACGCCCCTAGCAACGAGTAGCTTGACTGATTCCAGATCTGGTTCGGTGAGGGTGAACACCAAAGCACCACTCAGCCGGTCATCATTTTTTTCTTGAACGAGGAGCAGCGCCGCCACCACAAGCTGCTTTAATGGTGCCTGCCTTTTGTTGACCCTAGATAGGCCAGTCAAATTAGCATCAAGATCGGTGGCACAACCCTGTTCCGGTGGTGTTAGTATCTCTATGGCTTCAGGGTAAAACCCCTTATCTAAAGCATGAGCTGCGTATTCGAGCACGTTTCCCATACCATAGAAGTCAACCTCAGCTAACATTAATAAGCGTGTTGTTTTATCGAACACAAAGCCAGGCTTACGCGGCAACGGCATCAAGCAGTGAACGTAGAACGGATTGATGCCGAAGCGATCCATATCTTGGGCTGCAAGTAAGCACCCTCTATGGTCGGTGCGTTTGCGCATAAGCGCTTCCATTACGGTCCTGACGTAGTCTGAAGCAAAATTATCAGGAGCAAAGCGCGGAGTGTGCTTGAACTGCCATAAAAGCGAGTGCTTAGGACCGCCAAAAGCCTCGATAATGGCAGCACCAAAATCATCGTAGATGGCTTGATCCCAAATGGTATACATTATTTCTTGAGTTAGGCGGCCATCCCAAACCAAGCCTGCATGCGGATAATTCCACAAGAACTTGCGCGCCATCAAGTCAAATAGATTAGTCCAGAAAAAGTCTTGGGCCCAATGCTCTACGGATGGGAAGAAAAGCAACCTCAGCTCATCGGGCAGAAAGCCAAAATTGTTGGGACACCTTTGGATGGCGAGGAGCTCCTTGGTGTACATGAGCCCCTCAGGGGTTCCACCAAAGATGCACCAGATATGCAACAAATGCCGCGCAAAGCCCGTAGGTACCTTGAAATTAAGCGCAATGCGATAGAAATAGTTGCCATTCATCTGCGCGTTGGCATTGCGCAAAGCCACCAGATCGAGATCAGCAACTAAGGGAGCAAGTGCTGCAATCTTAGTTGCCTCAGCCTCATTTTGCGCGCTGCGCAAAAGAGGCGCCACCGGATCTTCACACTCAGTCAACTCCTCCAAAGTCAACTCAAGCGAGGCATCGCTATCCTTATTAGAGTAGACATCATATAGATCCCAGTCCTCCCACAGCAGGACATAACGCCCTTCTAAGCTGTTATAAGCCGCCAGCAAAGCTCTATCATCACGCACCTGCCATGAGGTAGGACCAGTTTTAACTGCTTTCTGAGCTTTAGCTAAAACTGCCGCCTTCGCGCGCTTAGAGCGCGGTAACCGAGTTTTATCCGGCTTGGTATTTGGCGCTTGATCAGAAACCATATAACGAGGGGCAGGATCATCTGGTTTTTTAGCCTGAGAACCACCTGCAATCTGGCCGTTGGCGAAAACCGGGGTGATGCTCTCATCACCGCTCTGCCACTTATCATAACGTTCACAGAGCTCATCATATTGAGCTTGTGATACATGACACAGCTCGAGAATATCTTCGATATCCGGCAACTCATACAGCACGAGATATTTGCTGCGCTCCTCAATCACGCGGAAATAAGTATTGTTCGCCTGATCATACAGCACGCGCCCGAGCTTAGGCGCCACAAATGACACTTGCATCACTTTTCCCCTTAATCGGCATCACCTTGCTCACGACTTTGCTCCCGGCGCTCGGTAAAGAAGCGCTTCAAGAGCTGAGAACACTCTTGCGCCCGTACGCCCCCTACCACCTCAACGTGGTGGTTATGGTGCGGATCATTGACCAAATCAAACACCGACCCACAGGCGCCCGTGCGCGGATCGACCGCGCCATAGACAATGCGATCAACCCGCGCATGAATCGCGGCCATGGCGCACATGCAGCACGGCTCTAAGGTTACATAAAGCGTGGTGCCGCCGAGGCGATAATTATCCATTTCCTTGCCCGCTGCCCGCAAGGCTAAGATCTCCGCATGCGCCGACGGGTCGTGCTCACTAATCACGCTGTTGCCTTTTGCCGCTAGCAAGCGCAACCCCTCATCAAAAGAGCTAAGCACCACTGCCCCTACGGGCACTTCACCCTTTTTGTAAGCCAAAACCGCTTGCTCTAGAGCTAGGCCCATGCAATAAAAGTCAAGCTCAGCTTGAAGCTTAGCCTTAAGCTCGGCAGGCAGAGTAGTTCCTGCCTTGCAGGGCAACGGCAAAACCCAGCCTAGGAAGTTAGGATCGATGCCATAGGTCTCAAGCTCGGCCCGCTTGACGTTCTTACCATCAAAGGAATTTAGACTGTGACAGATCGCCTCAAAGTGCTCAAGCTGTGGCTGGAACAAAGTGCTGTGCTTAACCGCATAGAGCAGTGAGTATTTAGGCCCGCCAAAAGCACTCATAATGGCAGAACCATACTCAGCAAATGATTCATCCCAAAACTCAGGCTTAACCTTCTGTTCCTTTCTGACATCAAGCTGCATCGCCAGCTGATAACTCCAGCTCAACCACAGACGATAGCTCCATGCTCCTAGCTCGTCATCTTGGTATGCTGTCAGCGCGGATTGAGCGGACAGCAATTCTTGGGCATAAATTAACCCCTCTTTGCAGCCGCCGAAGATACACCAGACATGGAGCAGGTGCTGCACCAAGTGCGCGGGCATACCTAAGCGCACGCCCATATTGTTGAAGAAAGAGCTACCACTTCCTTCAATGATCTTCCAAACTCGCGCAAAATCAAGCGGTGCAAGCAAAGCATAAAGATCGCGGCTTTTGACCCGCTCCCAGCGGTTTTGGTGGGTATGCAGGAGCGGAGCAAAGGGGTCACGGACAAAATCGACCTCATCCCACTCTAACGCTTGCGCAATCGCCGGATCGACCTCGTCGTCATCGTCGTAATCTTCGTCATAATCGTAGTAGTGTTCATAACGATTATAGCGACCATAGTAATCGTCGTCGTCGTCATCGCTTTTAACGTACGGGCGCTTAACGTAGATGCGCGAGAGCTGCCACTCCCCCAGCTCATTCCAGGGACTTAAGCTCATATCGTGTAAAGCCTTGAGCAGTCCAAGGTCCGTGCTTAAGTCACGCTGAGACGGCAGGTTCTCGGAAAAAAGCAACGGCGTGACTGTTGAGTCGCCCTTGAGCCATTGAGCATAACGGCTACAGAGCTCATCGTAGTCATCAAAGTCGCAGTTGATGAGATTAAGCAAGTCATCGAGCGTGGGCAGGCGATAAATCAAGCTGTACTCGTCACAATCGGCAATGACGCGGAACATAGCCCCGTCGCTCTTGCGCTTAATTACCTGATTAAGCTCGGGTTTAACAAAAGTCACTGCCATCAGCTCAGTCTCCATCCATGCACTCAATCTCAGTATAGCCTAAAAACAAAGCAGCCCCATAGGCGTCACCACGGGCTGTCTCTGGGACTTTAGCGTGGTGCCGTCTATGGGGCTGGTCAAAGCTCGTTAAGCTTTCTTTTTACTGGGCAATGAGCTCTTGAATGGCTTGCTCAAGCAAGGTCATGGCTTCGTTGACCTCGGTCTCACCGATGATGAGCGGTGGGGTCAAGCGCAGGACATTGGCACTTGCAACCAAGACCAAGAGCCCGTGCTTGGAGCACAACTTCTGGAGCTTGCCTGCCTGGTCCTGATACTCTGGGCTCATCTGCGCACCAATCAGTAAGCCCTTGCCTCTGATCTCTTGGAAGCAGTGGTACTTATCATTTAAGGCGCTGAGCTTGGAGCAAATTAAGTCGCCCATCGCACTGACGTGAGCTAAGAACTCTGGGTTGCTGACTGTGTGCAGCACTAAGGAGCCCACTGCGCACGCCAGAGGATTGCCGCCAAAGGTCGAGCCATGAGTGCCTGGCTTGAAGTGCTGGGCAATCTCATTGGTGGTGAGAATGGCACCAATCGGAATACCGGCCGCTAAGCCCTTAGCCGAGGACAGGATGTCTGGACGTACGCCCTTGCCGCCATTTAAGTCCTTAAATTGCTCAAAGGCGTAGAAGGTACCAGTACGACCCACACCAGTCTGCACCTCATCGAAAATGAGCAAGGCATGGTACTGATCGCACAGCTGCCGTACCCGTTCCAAGAACTTAGGCTCGATCGGCAAAATACCGCCTTCACCTTGGATTGGCTCTAAGATCACGGCACAGGTCTTGTCACTAATGGTCTCTTCTAAGACCTTGATGTTATTGAACTCAAGGTGAGTGATACCGCCGATGGCAGGACCAAAGCCGGAGGAGTACTTAGGCTGACCGCCGACACTGACCGAGAACAAGGTACGGCCGTGGAAGGAGTGGGCAAAGGAGATAATCTCGTTCTTGTCCTCACCGTAATTGTCGTAGGCAACGCGGCGTGCCAGCTTTAAGGCCGCCTCATTGGCCTCAGCGCCAGAGTTGTTGAAGAAGACCCGATCAAAGCCGGTGAGCTGAGTTAACTCTTGGGCAAAGGTCAGGGTCTTGTCGTTGACAAAGATATTGCTGACGTGAATTAAGCGCTGGGCCTGCTCACTAATAGTCTTAACAACCGCTGGATAATTGTGGCCTAAGCAATTGACCGCAATACCGGCCGATAAATCAACATAGCGCTTGCCCTCAGTATCGTAGAGATAGCAGCCATCACCGCGCTCTAACACCATATCCTGAGGCACATAGCATGGAATCATGACCTGATCGAAGGTCTGTCTGGTTACTGTCATAGCTCGTCCTCCTAAACTGGCTTGACCGCAATGGCGCTTAACTGTTGCGTATGCTTAGCGATTAACGATTTCTCAGGACCGAAGTTGTACTCATAGGCCACTTCGTCGCAGCGCTCGCGCTTCGGGCAATTGTCGCAGTCCTTGCGAATTTTCTCCGGCAGGGCTTCAATCGTGGTCTTGGTGAAGCCAACTTTGGCAAAGAACTGAGGATTGCGCGTAAGCACAAAGACCTTCTTGATCTCATAGCTCTCGGCCTTGTAGAGCAGATACTCCACAATGGCGCGGCCCTGACCTTGACGCTGTACTAATGGATTAACGCCGAGGCTGCGGATTTCAGCCAGGCCTGTATCATAGACGTACAGGCAGGCACAGCCCATAACTTGGCCATTCTTAACACAGACGGCAAAGGACTGGATGTTGCGAATCAAATCCTCGCGTGGACGCGGCAGATTCTCGCCTTGCTGCGCCCAGTAACGCACCATATTGTCAAGGCTGTCGATATCGGACAGACGTGCTTGGCGCACGATAAAGTGATCGCTATTGTGCTCGTTTAAGATCTCTTGCACCTGAGCTAAGGCGGCAGCGACCTTGTTTAACTCAGCATTAGGCAAGGCATTGCTATCGTGCAGTTTAATGGCCTGATGATAGAGGTCATCTAAGCTGACGCCCGATAAATCTGGATTAAGCTCTGGAGCTTTGGCCGGTGCTGGCGCTGGATTAACCGAGTTGTCCATAGTTTTGTACTAAGGTTATGTGCCTGAAGGCACTAATGAAAACCACCCCCACCTGGCCCCACATACTCCTTTGGGTTAAGACCCAGCTGGGCAGAGTGTTTCTAATTGGTTGTGCTAGGGGCAGGGGAGAAAACCACTGAGGGGAGCGCGCTGTGGCCGCCGCGTTAAAGTGCAGGGCACCACGGCCATGTGTTGAGCACTATGGCGCAAGTGCTGGCACCACAACGCGAGCACTTGACGCTAGTGCGTAAGTACCGGTGCTTGGTGCTATGGCTCAACGCCTGGTACACTTGCTTGGCACTTGGTGCGATTGCTGGGCACCTTGGCGTGCTGGGCGGCACGAAAAAGCGCGCTCGACCGTCACCACTGGCGCGCTTTAAGCGCGGACAGTGGTGCCAATTCGTCGTAATTGGGACAAGTGGGAGCGGGCGATAGGATCGAAGATGGAGGCAATAAAGACCGGGGCGCCGCTATTATGAGCGACTTCAAGCGCGTTCTTGATTTTGACGGCCATACCCTCGGTGATGACTCCTTGCTCAATTAAAGTGGTGCACTTGTGCGTGTCAATCTCCGGGATGACTTCCTTGTTTTGATCTAAGACGCCCTTCACATCAGAGAAGAAGACCAATGGGCACTTAAAGCTCATAGCTAAGGCTGCGGCCACCTCATCAGCATTTACGTTGTACATCTTGCCCGAGCTCTGGTCTAAACCAATGGAGCAGATCACTGGAGTATAGCCTTGCTCCAATAAGGTGGTGACCACATTGGTATCGTTGCCCGAGCAATGAGCAACCTGACCGTAGTGCTCAGGGTATGGCTGCAGTGAGCACAAACCAAAGTCAGTGCACAGCATGCCAAAGGCGTTGATACCACTTGCCAAGGCTACACCTTGCAGCTGCTTATTGCATTGACCGGCAAGTACACCGGTAATGTAAGGCATTTGCTCAGCGGGGCTAACCCGAATGCCGTCGAGCTTTTCACTCTTGAAATCTAAGGCCTTTAAAATCTGGTCGACCTCGACGCCACCCCCGTGGACGACGAGGGCCTTGAGCTCCTGCTCATAAATGGCGTTAAAGAGCTCTTTTAACGCCCCTTCGTCGGACAGAGCCTTGCCCGATAATTTGATTACAATCATGGCACGCTCCTTAGTTATAACAAGCAACGAGTGCGTGGCAGGCCAAAGTGTAAGTTCATAGCCTCAATCGCTTGCGACGCAGCACCCTTGAGCAGATTGTCGATCGCCGAGCTGATTACGATGTACTTGCCATTAACGACAAAGGAGATGTCGCAGAATGGCGTATTTTGGACATCGCTGAGCTTGACCGTGCCTTGCTTAAGCCGTACTAAGGAATTAAATGTGCTCCTGGCCTTAAGATCAGCGTCCTGGCCTAAGGCCTTACTTAAAACCTCATTTTGCATTTGGCTTAAGGCCTGCGGATAAGCGCGCAAATAGGCATTTTGCACGTCCTCGGCACGGACACTTGGCTTTAAGCGTGCGGTAATCGTGGCCAAGATACCGCGCTTGAAGTTACCTAAGTGTGGATTGAAGATAACCTTGGTGCCCAGCTGCTCTTCAATTTCGATTAAGTGGCGGTGACTGAACAAGCCATAAGCATTTAAGCTGACTTCGCAGAAGCTATTGCTCAGCTTGGCTTTGCGCCCCGCACCGGAGACACCAGATACGGCATTGATGACCGGAGGCATATCCTCATCTAATAAGCCCTTGATGCCGAGCTCCGCGTTAGCGCACAGTGGCTTTAAGGCCAGCTGGCTGGCGGTCGGATAGCAGCCTGGCATACTGATCAATTGGGCTTGCTGTAAGTCCTCGCGCTTGACCCAATCCACTAAACCATAGACGCGCTCGGCCATCAGCTCGTGCTGGGCGGCACCTAAGGCAAAGCCATAGAAGCGCTCGAACTTGTCCTCGTCCTTGATTCTAAAGGCACCGGAGAGATCGATCACCACAATGCCGTTCTCAATTAAGACGGGGGCTAAGTCATGGCTTACGCGGTGGTCGGTCGCCAGGAAGATGACGTCGCAATCCTCGGCGGTAAGAGCGGCTGCGCTTTCAATACTCAAAGGCTCTAAAGGTAAGGCGCACAGGCCTGAGAGCTGGCCGTATAAAGCCGAGATCGGCTGCATACGGTCGGCGCTGTTCTCAGAGACAAATAAGTGAGTCAGCACGACATCTGGGTGTCGGCTTAACAGGCGCACCAATTCCGCACCCGAATAGCCACTGGCTCCCACGATAGCAACGTTAATCATCAGCTTTGTACCTCGGCCCCATATAGCGGGCATTATTCCAGTCAGAAAGTAACCCTGCGGTGCCTCCGCTTTAAGTACGTTCCCTTACGTTCTTTTACGTAGGACACCGGGAAAAGTAGTGCACAGATTAGCGCAAGACTTATCGCCCGATGGCTACTTCACCAATTTGATGCACCCAGAGGATTTAAGCCAACACTATGCGCCATTTTGATGCGTCAACCCCACCGCCCCGCGCTAGCTCACCGACGTTCAATCTGTGCTATTATCCGGTGCGATAGAGGCGGCCCGGCCGCATTACTGCGCTAACTACTCTGTTCAGGTGTTTTGGGATGAGCAAGATCGAAACTTTTTCTGTTGACCGTTACTCTCTGATGCCGCCACCCGAGGACATGGATTCCTTCATGGGTAACTTCTACCTGATTAAAGCTGAGCTCAAAAACGTAAGCTCCGCGCAGTGGCGCCGGGTCATCATACACAGCATGCAATCCTTTTCCGATCTGCACCGTGAGCTGTTACAGGCTTTTGGCCTGAGCAACAATCACCTCGCCGCCTTTCACGAATACAGCCGCGCTCAGACCAATTTAATCTGCGAGGCCAACCAAGCCTACGGCATCTTTAATCCTGCCCTATTCTTAGCTGACGTAGTTGAGGACAAGGTCGGCTACAAGATGCACTACACCTACAACTTTGAGCACCCCCTGATGGCGGTACTCACCGTCGAGCAAGTAGTCAAGACCCGCGACGACCTCTCGGGTCGTATCGCAATGTCAAGTCGCGACTAAGCGGCCCCGCGCTGCCCCGCTCAGCGCGCCTCAGCAGCAACGTGCTGCGCCTAGTATGACGCTCTAGCGCGCTTGAGGTGGTTACAAGAGCGCACTAAAAAAAAAAAAACGACTCTGGGCCTAGGGCCCAGAGTCGTTTTTTTTTAGTGCGTTAGCGCTAACTTAAAGGTTAGAGCTCAACGGTGAAGTGGTGAACGTCGTTTGGTACAACCACTACGCCCTTCTCACCCTTGGTGATAGCGGCATCGCTGGAGGTAGCAGCAGCGACGTTGGTGATAGTGACCGAGATGTCACGGGCATCGCCCTCGCCGACAAAGGCGATGGTGTTGCCGCAACGAGAGGCCTTTAAGGTATAAACCACGTTGCCCTTGAGGTCGGTGACCTTAGCCTCGCACTCAGCGCCATCTTGCAGCTCGCACAGTAAGAACTTGGTGCCGACGTTGTACTCGTACTCAGGCTTGTTGTCGACGGCGCCTTGAGCTAACAAGGTGTTCTCACGAACGTAGATTGGCATCGACATAAAGCCATGGGTCTCGTGATAGTAGCTGTTGCCTTCCTTAACCTCATTGGTGATTAAGGAGGTCCACTTGCCGCGTGGCAGGTAGACGTCAACGCCGCCGTCAGCACTGAAGATTGGAGCGATTAAGATGCTATCGCCCATCATGTACTGGCTCTCAATGTGATCACAAACGCGATCCTCATTGAACTCTAAGGCCATAGGACGCAGCATTGGGATACCGGTCTCATGGGCATAGCGGGCCATATTGTATAGGTATGGCATGAGCGAGCACTTGAGCTTGACGAAGTAACGCAGAACGTCGCAAGCCTCGTCGTCATAAGTCCACGGTACACGATAGGACTTGGAGCCGTGCAGACGGCTGTGCGAGCTCATGAGGCCAAAGGCGCACCAGCGCTTGTACAGGTCAGCAGGAGCGGTGTTCTCGAAGCCGCCGATATCGTGGCTCCAGTAAGAGAAGCCCGACATAGCAAGGCTTAAGCCGCCACGTAAGGTCTCAGCCATCGACTCGTAGGTGCCGTAGCAGTCACCACCCCAGTGAGCTGGGAACTTCTGGCCACCGGCAATAGCCGAACGAGCAAAGAGTACTGCGTTGCCCTTACCAACCTTGCCCTCTAAGACCTCAAAGACAGCCTTGTTGTAGAGGTAGGTGTAGTAGTTGTGCATGCCCTCGGTGTTGGAACCATCGAAGTAAACACAGTCAGTTGGGATACGCTCACCGAAGTCGGTCTTGAAGCAATCAACGCCCATGTCAACTAAGCGGCTTAAGTGGCCTTGGTACCACTTTACGGCCTCAGGATTGGTGAAGTCGACAATGCCTTGACCCGACTGCCACAGATCCCACTGCCAAACATCGCCGTTAGGACGCTTGATGAGGTAGCCCTTATCCATAGCTTCCTTGAACAGAGGCGACTTCTGGCCGATGTATGGGTTGATCCAGACGCAGACCTTGAGCTTCTTGTCCTCGTGCAGGCGCTTTAACATTGCCTCAGGATCTGGGAAGCAGGCCTTATCCCAAGTGAAGTTGCACCACTCAAAGCCTTCCATCCAGAAGCAATCGAAGTGGAATACGTGCAGTGGGATATCACGCTGAGCCATACCGTCGATAAAGGAGTTAACGGTAGCCTCGTCGTAATTGGTGGTGAAGGAAGTGGTCAGCCACAGACCAAAGGACCAAGCTGGTGGCAGAGCTGGCTTGCCGGTTAAGTCGGTGTACTTTTGCAATACGTCCTTAGGGGTAGGACCGTCGATGACAAAGTACTCGATATTCTCGCCCTTAACCGAGAATTGAACCTTGGAAACGCGCTCGGAACCAACCTCGAAGGAGACCTTCTCTGGGTGGTTGACGAAGACTCCGTAGCCCTTATTGGTCAGATAGAATGGAACGTTCTTGTAGGCTTGCTCCGTAGAGGTACCGCCGTCTAAGTTCCAAGTATCGACGACTTGGCCATTCTTGGCGAAGGAGGTGAAGCGCTCGCCTAAGCCATAGACCCACTCGTTGACCGTGATATCCAGGCGCTCATAGCAATAGTGCTGACCATTGTAGATATCGGTGACGTAGCCGGTGCTCTTGTACTCAGAGCCGGTGATACGCTGACCGTTGCGCAGGAAGTCGATCTTCCAATCCTTCTTGCTAAAACGGCAAGCCAGGGAACCGGACTTGAGCTCGATATAGTCCTCAGTGTCGGTGAATACAGCCGACTTCATGGCCTCGGAGCAGATGTTGAGCTCGTGGTGTGGACCGCGATCAACTAAACCCATGTGGTGATTGAACTTAACGCCAATCACGCCCTCGTGAGGAGCAGAGACCTCAATGGTAAAGAGGGTGCAGTTGATTTGGTTAGCACGATCAGAGAGCACCTCTTTGGCTGGAGCATAGACAGTGAGCTTGCCCGTGGCCTCATCGAAGTGGTACTGATAGACCTGAGCTGGGTGCTGTAAGGTGAAGTTAGGCTGAACAAGCCAATTACCATCACTAATCTTCATGCGACAATCCCAATGAAAGACAAAACAAATCCTGCCACCACTTGTTGCGAAAAAGAAATTTTCCTCAACAACCGGTGAGATCGTGCGCGTGCACGTTATGGGCGTTATTGTACGTCAAATGGCCGCCCTGTTCAGCAAAAAGCCTGAAAAAATCCCGAAACTTTGCGAGGGATCTCATTTTTGACATCAAAAAACTTAAAGGATTAAGTGTGCACCGGCACGGCGCATCTTTTGGCCCTTTTTTGCCATAAAAAAACAGGTCGTGAGCTCCTTTAAGCACTCCTCCCGCTGGTAGTCCTGAGATGGCCCTCACTGCATTGATTTTTGGTGCGCCCAAAACGACAAAGGGCCAAGTCCTGCGGACTTGGCCCTCCGGTCAAAAAGTGGCGAGGCCACTTTGCCCACTAAGGTCTCTTACTTGATGTAAGCCTTAGCATAAGCGACGATAGCATCAGCAATCTCGTCGGTGGTGCCCTTGTCGGCACGGACAACTAAGTCGTAGTTCTCTGGGTCACCGAACTCCTGAGCCGTGAAGTGCTTGTAGTATAAAGCACGCTTCTCATCCTCACGCTTTAAGTCCTCTAAGGTCTTGCCGACGTAAGTGTGAACACCACGATCAGCACGGAACTTATCGGAAGCGTGGATGAAGACGGTGAGAACATTGCGCTCGTTGTGTAAGACGAAGTCAGCGCAACGACCTAAAATAACGCAGGACTCGTTGCGAGCTAAGCGCGCGATAACGCCAGCCTCAGCCTCGAAGATCTGCTGGTTTAAAGGCTTCTCACCGCGCATACCGAACGAGAAGAATGGGGTGAAGGACAAGCCAAGAGGTGGAACCTCACGCTCTAACTTTAAGAGTTCGTCCTCGCTTAACTCGTCGATTTGCAGCTGAGCAGCAGCAATGTGAACTAATTGACGGTCATAGAGGTGAACGCCCAGCTTCTCAGCGACCTTGGTAGCGATCTCGCGACCGGCTGCACCATATTGACGGGAGATTGTGATAACTACATTAGACATGAATGGACCTTTTTCTAACGAAAAACGAAAGTATTTTCTGAGCGCCCAAGAGTCTCCACCGCTCTTCATCACTCTGGCACGGCCGCACCATCCTTGATTCGTGTTTGGCTTCACGGTCAAGGTCCCTTAACAAGGAGCAAAGCACACTTGCCTTACTACCTGCAAGTTGGCACGCCACCCTTGCCTCTTTAGGTCTCACGCACAGCCTAAGACGCTACACCACGGCATCCGCCCAACGGCGCTATACCTAACGGTCTACGTCCTGCGGCTCTACGCTTGACTGGCGCAAGCTAGGATTTCCCTCCAAGACCCAAGGTCTTGCGGTAACTCCCAGCACGGGGCAAATCCAAGGACAAGATTTGGCACATCCTAACCTTGGCTCTACAGGCATAATGATAGCGCAAAGCATGGCCCTTGTGCCAAACCATTACACCCAAACGTGGACTGATTTGCAAAAGCACCATTTAGGGCACACTTTTGACCAAAACTTGCGCGGACTCAGCGCTACAAAGTGAGCACAGCCAAGGGCAAACTCAGTCCCCTCAGCTGCCACACGCACCCAGCAAATGCGATGCAAAGCCCCCGCAAACGCAGTGCAAAGCACTCTGCAAGCACGGTGTAAAGCCCGTAAGTTCCAGACACGGCCTGAGAGCCCACCTAAAGGCGCCACTATAAGTGGCAAGCCTGGCGCTGCCACAGCTCAAGGCAGCTTGGTGTCTCCACCGTAAGGAGGCTACCCCAGAACTGCCGACGCTAGATGGCAAAAGGGCGCAACTATCAAGCCGCGCCCTAGCTCTTTTGCTCATCAGGTCGGAACCTGAAGCTTGCTACGTGCTGAGTTGCAGCTCGTAATCTGAGACTTAGACGTTCTTATAGCTAAAGAAGTCGAAGTCGGCTGGCTTGTGGGTACCTTGCATATCGATGCTGGTCATACCAACAAAGGCGCCAGTGAAGAACGCTCTGCCGCCATTGCGCTCGACGTGATCATCCGAGAGATCTGCGGAACGGAAGTCATAGTCGATGGCGGTGTAATTCTGGCCGTCAAAGCTGTAGAGGTAGTGGTAAGTGTCGTGACGTACCTCAACCTTGAAGTAAACCTTCTTGACGTCCTCAGGAATTGGGATGACCTTGTTCTTAATTGGAGCGTAGTAATTCTTAATCGAGCGGCCAATGAGGTCGATGCAGCGGCCCTTCTCCTCATCCCACGATACAAAGATAAAGGTGAAGTTGTCGCGATTGTAGAAGCAGGTGAGACCGGCTAATTGCTGGAAGGTGTCTGGCTCAAACTCTATGGCCGTCTCAGCATCGAAGTTAAAGGACTCCCAACGACGTGCTACTAAGGACTGGGTGTGGTAGGAAGCCAAGGACTCGTAGCCGTAGAGGCGTAAGTAGCCTGGGCGCTCCTTTAAGGTAGCCATCTGCTCGGTTAATGGGATGCGCAGCCACTGGTAATTGATATTGAGCTCGCTGCTGTCAAAGTCATCCTTGCCCGACTCAGGCCAAGTTGGCTTAACTGGGACCTCAGGTAAGTTTGGACCTTCGATCTCTAAGGCACCTTGACGCCCGCCCACCACGCGTGGCCAGCCGTCAACCCACTCGATCTTTTGCAGTGCGGTCTCACGGCCTAATGGGCAGCAGCCATAGAGGTTGAGGTCGAATAAAGGACGACGGCCTAACTCTAATGGACGGCCGGTTAAGTGAGCTAAGTACCACTCACCGTTTTGGGTCTCAACTAAGGAAGCGTGACCGCACTTTTGCAGTGGGTTGGTTGGATCGTAGTAAGCCGAGAGGAATGGCGTCTGTGGGTCAGCCTCATATGGACCCCAGATATCGCGGCTGCGGGCAATGGTCTCGGAGTGGTGATAATCGGTGCCACCCTCAGCGCACATCAGGTAATAGTAGCCATCCTTCTTGTAGATATGAGGGCCTTCAGTCATGCCGACTGGAGTGCCCTTCCAGATAACCTTGGCAGGTCCCACTAACTTACCCTCGGCCTCCGAGAACTCTTGCATTACGATGCCGTAGGACCAGTGGTGGCCGATGCGGTGATCCCAAATTGGGTTGACCAAATACTTGCGGCCATCATCGTCGTGGAATAAGGAAGGATCAAAGCCCGAGGAGTTTAAGAAGATCGGGTCAGACCATGGGCCACGGATATCGGTAGCGGTGGTCAGGTAGTTGTGACCGTCACGGAAGGCCGAGCTGTCTTCGGTCTTCATATCAGTGTAGATGAGGTAGAACTTACCATCGTGGTAGCTCAGGCATGGAGCCCAGACACCGCCGCCATCGCCATTGCCGGTCATATCGAGCAGCTTCTTAGTGTTAAGAGGCAGGGCGATTAATTCCCAGTGCTTTAAATCACGAGAGTGGTGGATGCGCACACCAGGGAACCACTCAAAGGTCGAGGTGGCAATGTAGTAATCATCACCCACCCGCAGGATGGATGGATCTGGGTTATAACCCGGCAAAATTGGATTGGTAATCTTCATTAAACGAAATCCTCCTAACGGCATGGCGCACAAGCGACAAGGCCTGCGCTCTCTCCCAAAGCCTCAGCAAAAAGGCGGGCACAGCCTCACCAGAAATGGCGGGCACAGCCTCAGTCCAAAGACTGGACTAAGGACTTGGGACAGAGCCCATATCCTACAGGGGCGGCCTAGGCCGCCCCCCTAGGTCAGGCGCAAGGCCTGACCTTGATCTTTTTTTAGCTGGTAGGCTGAGCTTTGCTCCCAGCCCCTTACTAACTCTCAGCTTACTGAGCGTTGTTCTCAGCTAACTTGTCTAAATGAGGGCGATCAACCTCTTCGTGCGAGAACTTGCGAGCTTCCTCAGCACGACGAACCATTAATTCCTTCATCATGACTGGGTAAATCTTATCTAAGTTGTTGGTAATCGAGAGGACTAAACCGATAACCGATAAGATTAAAGGAATGGTGAAGTTGATGGTTAAGATGGCGTCTAAGGTCTCTTGAGGTTGTACCTCTAAGGAGGCGTCGTAGTTGACCATCGATAAGACGGCACCAACGACAGCACCACCCATACCTAAGCCAATCTTGAAGCCGAAGGACGAAACCGAGTAGGTAGCACCCTCTAAACGGCGGCCTGCCTTCCACTCACCGTACTCAGCTACGTCAGCGATCATAGCGAACATAGCAACTAAGTGGATGCCCCAACCAATACCCTTGATGCCGTTACCAATTAATAAGGCATAGAAAGCTAAGGAGCCCGACTCAATGTTGGTGCCAACTAATAAGTAGCACATGCCATAGCCGACTACATAGAGGACATAACCTAAGATAATGGTGTTCCACTTACCACGGAGCCAGTTCATGATCCATGGGAACATGAAGCAAGCGATAACCTGAGGTAAGACCGCAGCCATATTCAAGGTACCGAAGAAGGCGTCATCCTTGATGATGTAACGCGACAGGTACATACCAGAAGCACCGGTGATACCTGCGTTAGCGAAGTCGATAACGAAGAAGGATACTAAGTAATAGAAGAAGGTGTTCTTGGACAGAACGCGTAAGGACTCCTTGGCCGAAACCTTGTCCTCAGGACGACGTGGCTGTGGCTTGATACGCTCTTTGCAGACAAAGAAGCACAGGAGTAATAAGGCAAAAGCAGCGGCACCATAGATAATGCAGATGATGACGTAGCTACCAAAGGCCTTAGCAGCAACTGGGGTGATATAGCCTAAGACAATCGAGCCTAAACCGGTCATTACGAAGCGGACGGAGTTCATACCGGCACGCTCTTGCAGGTCGTCGGTCATGAACGAAGTCAGGGCGCAGTACGACAGGTTGCAAGCGGTGTAGATGACTACGGTTAAGAAGAAGTAGGTCAAGAAGGCGTAGACGATCTTCATGGTCTCACCTAAGAAGTCTGGTACTGCGAAGCACAAGACTAAGAAGATGGCCATGAATGGTGCCGACCATAAGATCCAAGGACGAGCCTTACCTAACTTGGAGTTAGTGCGGTCAAGGATGTAACCCATGACCAGATCTGAGAAGCCGTCGAAAATACGGACCGACAGCATAATGGCAGCAACCGCAGCGGCGCTAATCTTAACATCGTCGGTATAGTAAATAGTTAAGAACATACCGACTACGTTCCAGATAATGGTGCAACCTAAGTCACCACTTCCGAAACTTATCTTTTCGAACATTGAGACCTTATTTGAGGCCATTGGTACATCTCCTCCTAGTACCTTGGAGTCTGACCAAGTCAAAGCAAAAGAGCCTTAATGCAGCCTATCCCTAGCCTAGCATCATGCTAGGCCTCCCAGCGGCGACCGAGTCAAACTCCATGGAACAGCACCCTAAGCTCCACCCCGGACCAAGCGGCAACCCGTGTACGTGCACGGAAATTGCCGGACATTAATCCCCAGAGAACCAAGGGCATCGCGCAGGAAGTGCAAAGTTGATTTCCTGCTATCCCACCTATCCTTGTTAGGACCCGATAAAAATATCGTTTTTGCGCTCAACTTGCACCATTCTTTGTCCACAATAGTGATCACGGTCAAGAAAAAATTAAACTGTGCGCGTGCACATCCAGCAACTAGACGCGCGCGCGCCGGAGCAAAACCAAGGCGCAAACGCCCCATATATCGCGCCAAGCCCGCTGTGACGCGCCCCTATCCTACTTTATTGCGCCGCACGCCGTGATACCACCAAGCTAACCTTATCATCACAAATGCCCATTTCTGTGCACGTGCCCGTTTTGAGCGCTCTGAGTTTATATCTCCAGCTTGTGCCCATTTTTCTCAATTTATTGACCATTTCGCGCGCAGGGCCGACCAGAGCTTGAACTTAACCCCACAAACGTCTATGGTGAAACAGTTCACGCATTACCATAACGCCGCGCCTCAATCCGGACGCGGCGTTTGTGATGCAACTCCCCAGGGCTAAGCCCTGCAGCTTCGCAGCGGCGCCCTCAGAGACGCTCGCAGCAACGCCGACAGCGACGCTCACGGCAAAGCCTGTAGTGGCGCTTAAAGCAATACCCGCTGCCCCCAGCTCAGGTCAGCATCAGCCGCCCTAACTTCGGGCGCGCTGAACTCAGCCTGATCCAAGGGAGTAACATAGAACCAACAGCCTGCTGGCTGTTTTTCCCGCGCCACGCTTTGGCGTGTCCGTGCACGTTTCTTTCTTAATTAGCAGGAATGTTTTAGCAGATGGCTAAGAAGGTTTTAATCATCGATGCCGGTGTGCATCAGGGCTTTGCTCAAGGTGAGCTCAATCACCACTACGCTCAAGTCGCGCAAGAGACCTTAACTCAAATGGGTTACTCCGTGGAAATCACGCGCGTTGAGGACGACTACGACGTTGCCACCGAAGCTGGCAAGGTGATAGCAGCTGACTACATCATCATCCAGACCCCAGGCTTTTGGATGTCGATCCCATGGCAGCTCAAGAAGTACCTCGACTACGTCTTCTGCGACCCACGCATCGCCAAGGGCGACGGCCGTCACCGCGCTGACCCAAGCGCTAAGTACGGCACCGGCGGTGAGCTCCAAGGCAAGCATTACATGCTGGTCTCGACCTGGAATGCTCCAGCTGAGGCCTTTAGCGACCCAGACCAATTCTTTGAGGGCAAGGGCATCGATGGCGTTTTCCTGCCACTGCGCAAGACCTTTGAGTTCATCGGCATCAAGGATCAAGTGCCAAGCTTCATGTTCAATGATGTCGTCAAGAACCCTGACCACGAGGGTGATAAGGCCCGCTACATCGCCCACCTCAAGGCTAACTTCTAATTAAGGCCAACTTCTAGTAAGACTAACTTCTAATTAAGGCAGCTTTCAGCTCAGGAAGTTTCCAGCTGCCAGCGCTCTATCGAGCGTCCGTACTCACAGGCCGTCCTGCCCTAGGTAGGACGGCCTTTTAGTCTGCTGACAACGCCGTCGCTCTCAACTGAGAGGTCTACCTTTCCTCTTGCGGTGGACCGGACGGGCGCGGCCTAAGGCCAACTGTGAGCCTAAGGGCAACAACCAAGCCCATCTAATACCCACCTTTGTGGTAGCACCTGCCCCGCGCTGCGGTAGCACCTGCCCCGCACCACTACCTTGTTCCAACTACCTTTTGCGCACCGTAGCCGTTCTTTGCTCGCACCGTCAGCGCTCTTCCTGAGTATCGTGACCGCGCACGCTAGGAGCAGCTTTGCAGTAAGTTTTGATATACCTCACGATTTTGAATTAATGTCGTGTACGTGCACGTTTTTACAGAACATCACGGCTAAGATAGCAGCTAATCGATAGCGCGGAACGCTATCTGCTGTTTTGTGAGGATTGTTCAATGGCAGGAATTGTCGAAGCTAAGGACGGTAAGCTCTACCGTTATTTTGAAGGCCAAACCACTTGCATCGAGCCTTGGGGCAAGAACGCCCTGCGCGTACGCTCCGTTATGATGGGCTACGACATGAATGATGCTGATTACGCATTGAGCGAAGAGGTCCCTGCTCAGTACTGTGCAGCCGGGGCTGAAGCGGCTGGTAACTGCACCATTAAGACCTGGCTTGAGGAACAATCCGTAGTCTCCAATTTCCCAGGCGCCCGCACCATTCAGGTCGCCTGCGGCTCGATCACCAATGGCAAGATCCGCGCTGAGATTACCGCTGGCGGTAAGGTCGTCTTCTATGAGAACGCTACCGGCAAGGTCTTATTAGAAGAGTTTGCCCGTAACCGCTTAGACGGCCATTCCAAGGACTTAAGCGCTCTGGAGATTGTTGGCCGCGAGTTTATGCCACATCGCGGTGGCGACTACCAGTTAACCGCCCGCTTTGAGCCGAACGCCAACGAGCGTATCTACGGTATGGGCCAATACCAGCAGCCTTACTTGAACTTAAAGGGCTGCACCTTGGAGCTGGCACAACGCAACTCCCAGGCTTCGGTGCCATTTATGATTTCGACCCAAGGCTACGGCTTCTTATGGAACAATCCAGCCGTAGGTAAGGTTACCTTTGCTAAGAACTTGACCGAGTGGGTCGCCTACTCCACTAAGAAGCTCGATTACTGGATTTGCGCCGGTGACACCCCAGCTGAGATCGAAGAGCAATATGCTGACGTCGCAGGCAAGGTGCCAATGATGCCAGACTACGCGATGGGCTTTTGGCAGTGCAAGCTGCGCTATGCCACCCAAGAGCAGCTCTTGGAGGTGGCCCGCGAGTACAAGCGCCGTGGTCTGCCGCTTGACGTCATCGTGGTCGACTTCTTCCATTGGGAGCACCAAGGCGATTGGGACTTTGACCCAACCTACTGGCCTGATCCTGAGGGCATGATCGCTGAGCTCAAGTCGATGGGCGTTGAGCTCATGGTCTCGATTTGGCCAACCGTTGAGACGGCCTCGGTTAACTTCAAGGAGTTAAACGAGCGCGGCTACCTCATTCGCACTGAGCGTGGCGTCCAGTACGGTATGGACTTCATGGCTCCAACCATTCACTTTGACGCCACCAACCCAGGGGCCCGCAAGTTCGTCTGGAATGTCGCCAAGAAGAATTACTTTGACCGTGGCGTCAAGCTCTTCTGGCTCGACGAGGCTGAGCCTGAGTACAAGATCTACGACTTCGACCACTTCCGCTACTACGCCGGTTCCAATATGCAGATTGGCAACATGTTCCCAGTCATGTACGCCAAGACCTTCTTTGACGGCCTGCGTGAGCAAGGCATTGAGAAGACTATCAGCCTGTTACGCTGCGCTTGGGCTGGTTCGCAAAAGTATGGTGCTTTAGTCTGGTCAGGCGATATCGGCACCACCTTTGAGAGCATGCGCAACCAAATCGCCGCTGGCCTCAATATGGGTCTGGCGGGCATCACCTGGTGGACCACCGATATCGGCGGCTTCCACGGTGGTGACGCCAACGACGAGGCCTATCGTGAGGTCTTTGCCCGCTGGTTTGAGTGGGGCACCTTCTGCCCAGTCATGCGCGTCCACGGTGACCGCGAGCCACGCCAAGAGCCGGTTGGCACTACCGGTGGCGCTATGTGCTGCTCGGGTGGTCCTAACGAGGTTTACTCCTACGGTGAGCGCGTCTATGAGATCTGCAAGAAGTACATGAACTATCGTGTCCAGCTCAAGCCATATATCACGCAGATTATGGAAGAGGCTCACACCAAGGGCACCCCAGTCATTCGCCCAATGTTCTATGACTTCCCACAAGATCAGGCTACCTACGACTACGAAGACCAGCACATGTTTGGTCCAAGCCTGTTAGTCGCCCCAGTCTATACCGCAGGCCAGAGCGAGCGCTCGGTCTATCTGCCAAGCGGCGCTAAGTGGCGTGATATCCACACTGGCACCGTCTATGAGGGCGGTCAGGTCGTCACCGTGGCCACGCCACTGGAGGTCACCCCAGTCTTTGCCCGCGACGGCTTTGACTTAATCTAAGGCCTTAATTCAAAGCCTTAATCTAAATTCGGCACCCCTAGTAGCCCGGCGGAGGCTGTAGCGCTCAGAGCGCTGAGGAGATAGCCCCTAAAGCTGGACTACTAGGTTGGCCCAGCTCCTACCAAATGGTAGGAGCTTACGTGTTAGTAGGAGCTTACGTGTTAGTAGGAGCTTACGTGTGCTCGCGCACACAAACAGCTAGGAGAATAATATGACCGTTTACCACGTCAACCAAGCCTGTGGTTGCGACTGCCAAGAAGGTAGCGCCGAGAAGCCATTTGCTACCATCAATCAGGCCGCGCAAGTTGCTCTGCCAGGTGACACTGTAGTAGTCCACACTGGTGTTTATCGCGAGCTGGTGCAACCACGCTGGGGTGGTAAGTCCAATACCAACCGCATTACCTACCAAGCTGCCCCAGGCGAGAAAGTCGTCATCAAGGGCTCGGAAGTGATCACTGCTTGGGAGCCAGCTAATCTGCCTGGCGCCAGCGTTCCAGTCTATCGTGCCGTTATCCCTAACTCCTTCTTCAAGGAGCATAACCCAACCGGTGCTAATCCTTTTGCCACCCTGCTGTGTGGCGATTGGCTGATGGATCCTTGGCCTAACTGCCTGCACACCGGCGACGTCTATTTCGATGGCCTCTCGATGTACGAGAGCGTAGATCTCGAGGGCGTTAAGAATCCTAAGATTAAGACCGCAGGTCCTTGCTCGCCATGGGTCGGTAAGGAAGAGGCGATCTACGACACCGCCCGCACCCTCTTAGTCTGGCACGCCGAGGTCGATGCCGACAACACCACCATTTACGCCCACTTTGGTGACTTCACCCCAGAGCAACTTGTAAGTCACACCATCGAAATCAATGTCCGTGAGTGCTGCTTTGCCCCAAGCCAAGTTAACACCAATTACCTCACCTTAGAGGGCTTTGAGGTCTGCCAGGCTGCCACCCAATGGGCTCCACCTACTGGCGTGCAGCGCGGCATGATCGACACCTACTGGTCCAAGGGCTGGATTGTGCGCAATTGCGACCTGCACGACGCTAAGTGCTCGGCTCTGTCGTTGGGTAAGGAAATTAGCACCGGCGATAACGAGAGCTGGCGCTTTAACCGCAAGCCAGGCTATCAGTACCAATTAGAGGACGTCTTTAAGGCGGTCAATCGCGGCTGGAGCTTTGATATCATCGGCAGCCACCAGGTTTATAACAACGTCATGCACGATTGCGGGCAAAATGGCGTGGTCGGTCACTTAGGCTGCATTGGCTCGCATATTCACCACAATCGCTTCTACAACATTGCGATGAAGCATGAGTTCTTTGGCCACGAAATCGCCGGTATCAAGCTGCACGCGGCCATTGACGTCAAGATCGACCACAATGAGTTCCATGACTGCACCTTGGGTATTTGGCTTGATTGGGAAGCTCAAGGCACTCAGGTTATCTCCAATGTCTTCTATGACAACTTCCGCGACCTGATGATCGAAGTTACCCACGGTCCATGCGTGGTAGCCAACAATATCTTTGCCTCGGAGTACAACTTCGACAACGTGGCTCAAGGCACCGCCTTAATCAACAATTTCTTCAACGGTACCACGCGCCACATCGATGTCTTAGATCGCGCTACCCCATACCACGCTCCACACTCCACCACCGTCACCGGCTTTGCGGTAGTGTACAGCGGCGACGATCGCGTCTATGGCAATGTCTATGTGGGCAAGGGCGTACCACGTACCGAGGAATGCCACTTTGGTACTTCCTTCTACGACCCATTCTCGAATGGCTACGAGGAGTTCCAAGAGCTGCAAAAGAAGTATGCCCGTGAGGACGTCGATTGCTTCAAGCTGATTAAGGATCCGGTCTACATCAATCACAACGCCTACCTCAAGGACGCTCCAGCCTTCCGTGCCGAGCAAGATAAGGTCAGCACAGCGGCAGATCCTGCCCTCAAGGTCTATCGCACTGAGCAAGGCCTGATGATGGACATCGATGTACCAGCCGAGATGCTGAATCTGACCTTCCCAGCCATTACCACCGCCTTCTTAGGTGAGACCCGCTTAAGCGAGTGCGCCTATGAGAACAAGGATGGCAGCCCACTGACCATCAACTACGACCTCTTAGACCAAAACCGTGATGAGGCCGCCTGCCATGTCGGCCCAATTGAAGGTCTCAAGGCCGGTCACAACACCATCAAGATCTGGGACTAAAACAAGTTCATCTCCTTAAGACAAACCGACCGTAGGCTTTGCCCCAAGAAGGCTATCTTCTAGGTGCCAGCGCCTGCGGCAACAGATCCACTAAGAGAGCACCCTACCTAGGTGCTCTCTTTTTTTTGTGTGGGTCTCTTAGCCCTCAACGACCTTTCTTAGCCCTCAACGACCTTGGCGTGCAGCTTGCGCCACTTGAGTGGACTTAAGTGCTCACGCTCCTTGAAGGCAGCACAAAAATGTGAGCTTGAGGCAAAGTGCAGCAGCTGCGCGATATCGCCTACCTTTTGATTGCTCTCAAGCAAGAGCTCCTTGGCCAGCTTCAGGCGCTCTGCCACTAAATACTCATGCACCGTTTGATGGTGATAGCGCTTGAAGCTGCGCGCTAAATGCTCTGGGGTGCACCCTAGCTCCTCGGCAATAGAGGTGAGAGTTAAAGGCTCCATTAAGCGCTGAGCCATGAGATAGCGCGCCTTGAGTACCAAGACGGGCTCTGGACTGCCGGGGGTACTTACTTGAGTCAGCGTGTCCAGTGTCTGTTGGCGCGCCTTGAGCTCATCGCGATGGCGCTTGACCTGCTCGGTGAAAGCACGCCAAATGACAAAGCGCATATACTTAGCCAGCATCGGGTCGGTGACTTGCTCGACCACCAAGAAAAGCTTATCTGAGAGGACATAAGCCTCCTCGGGCGCAATGCCCGCGTCAATGGCGGCACGGCTTGCGAGCACATTGCTGATATGGGCGTGATTTTGCCAGTGCCTAAGCGGGGTTAAACCCAAAATACCGGCCTTACCCTTGGTGGCCAAGCTATTGGCCCAGCGCAGCTTAGTTAAATCGCCCTCACGCACCGCCTCTTGCATCAATACCTCATTGCGCAGCTGATTGTGGTGATGCACCGTGCTGATTTTGCCCAAGTTGAGCGCGGCGATAAAGGCATCTTCATCCTTAGGTGAGACCACATCTGGGCTGAAATTGCCATCAAAAGGATTGTAGGCGGTACCTTGCGCCGCCACGATGCGGCTTAAATCAAAATTACTCTCGAGCACAGAGCTCAGCGTAGTGCTGGTAACCGGCTCTGGTTGGTGGGCCGCACGGATCTTAAGTCCTAGGAGCTGACTTAACTCCTGCTCTAACTGCGCCTCCCCTAAACCCAGTTCGCTTGAGCCGAGCTGATTTAGCTCTAAGTCATCTGGTTCTTGAGCGTGCACCGAGCGGCGGCAAAACTCACTGACCAGCTTGAGCCACAGATTGGCCGCTGCTTGCGCCGTCTTGTTTTCCACGAAGTGATTTTGGCCTGCCAGCGTGACCTTGAGCGGAGTAATGGGGCCAATCAACACGATGCTGCGCTCAGGCAAGCGCAGGCCGCCGATCGGGTTATCAGCCGAGAGCAGCAAGGGCTCGCCAATATTGCGCGACCAAGTGCGTGCCAGCTCTTCATAAGGACGCTCATCAGCGCGATTGCCGTGGGCAAAACTTACTTGCAGTTCAGGCCCAAAGAGCACAATGGGCGAGGCGATAACCTCATACAAACGCAAAGTGTCGACATGCCAATTCCCAAACATCGCGTTCTGTCTCTAAAAATATCAATTGCTTGATATTAATACCACTGACTTGATTTTTAATAGGCAGCGGCGCGTTAAGTTTGTTCCAAGTCACAAAATCAACTTGACCTGATTTTTAAGATTAGCCCTGTTCGCTGTAGGCGAGCATGTGATTGTGCGGGCCGATCGCCCGGGCGCCTACGGGGTGCCATCAGGATTGTTTAGACACCAATTAAGGATTGTCGATGAGTGAGTTAGCAAAGAGCCCAGTTGGGGCTACAGGCAAGCTCTCCTTTATGGAGAAGGTGGGCTTTGGTGCTGGTGATGCGGCATGTAACTTCTTGTTCAACCCAATCACCATGTTCTTGTCATTCTTCTACACCGATATTTTCGGTCTGACCCCGGCCGTGGTCGCCACCATGTTCTTGGTGGTACGCATCTTTGATGCCTTCTTCGACCCGATTTACGGCGCGTGGATGGACAAGACCCACAGCAAGTATGGCCGCTATCGCAAGTGGATGGCAGTTTTCACCCTGCCTTTTGCCGCCTCCTGTCTCATCATGTTCTACACCCCAGACTTATCTGAGACCGGCAAGATCGTCTACGCCTTCTTAACCTACGGCCTGCTCTCGATTCTCTATAGCTGCGTCAATATTCCTTATTGCAGCTTAGGTGGCGTTATTACCGCCGACCCAGTCGATCGCGTTTCCTGCCAGAAGTTCCGCTTTGTCGGCGCTGGTTTAGCCTCGCTCTTCTGCACCTTGACCCTGCTGCCACTGGTCAACTTCTTAGGTGACGGCGACCGTGCTACCGGCTTCTTCTACACCCTGTCGATCTTTGCCGTACTGGCAGTCTTCTTATTCTTCTTCTGCTTCTTCTACACCCGTGAGCGCATTATGCCTACGGCCGACCAAGCAGCTGAGAGCTTAAGCGACTCCTTCAAGAAGATTGTCAAGAACGACCAATGGTTCGTCAGCACCTCGCTCATGTTCTTAGACTGCATTCCATCCTTCGTTCGTGGTGCTGCATCCATCTACTTTGCCAAGTACGTCTTAGGCTTTGACGACGTTGCCGCCTCGCTCTTCTTGACCGTCGGCATTATCGCAAACATCGGTGGCGCTTACCTCACCTCCTACTTCACTAACCGTTGGTGCAAGGTCACGGTCTATAAGGGCGTCAAGATTGCCTGCATCGTGCTCTCGGCTCTGCTCTTCATTATCCCAAGCTCGCAGGTCGTCTTAATCTATATCGTCTTTATCGTCCTCTCGACCATTCACCAGATCGCCGCTCCAATCATTTGGTCCTTTATCGGTGACGTCGATGACTACGGTGCTTACAAGTTAGGCCAGCGTGCCTCGGGTCTGTGCGCCTCAGGTCACCTCTTCACCTTGAAGGTCGCCTTAGCCGTCGGCGGTGCTTTAGTTGGCTTTGTCCTCTCGGTCTACGGCTATGAGGCCAACAATGCCACCCAATCTGAGGAAGCTATCTCCGGTATTTACGCCCTGATGACCTGGATTCCAATTATCGGCTACTTAGTCACCTTCCTCGTTACCCAATTCTTCTACAAGCTCGATCGCCCAACTATGGCTAAGATCTCCAAGGCTCTGTACGCCCAAGCCTAATCTGAACGCTCAAGCTTAAAAGGAACCTATTGTTATGGCAATCAAATATCTGTTACAAGCTGGTAACTATATCAGCACCGTTGAAGACACCCTCTACGGCTCCTTTGTCGAGCACTTAGGCCGCGCCGTGTACACTGGTATCTACGAGCCAGGCCACCCAAGCGCTGACGAGCATGGCTTCCGCACCGATGTTGCCAACTTAATTCAGGAGCTCAAGGTCTCGACCGTACGCTATCCTGGTGGCAACTTTGTCTCGGGCTACAACTGGTTAGATGGCGTCGGCCCTAAGGAGCAACGCCCAGTCCGCTTAGACTACGCTTGGCTCTCCAAGGAAACCAACGAGTTTGGTATCGGCGAGTTCTACACCTGGGCGCAGAAGTTTGGGGTCGAGCCAATGGTTGCGGTTAACCTCGGCACTGGCACCCCACAAGAGGCCGGCTACTTTGTCGAGTACTCCAACCTCAAGGGCGGCACCTACTACTCTGACCTGCGCAAGCAGCATGGCTATGAAAAGCCATTTGGCTTTAAGTACTGGTGCGTAGGCAACGAAATGGACGGCCCATGGCAGACCTGCCATTTAGAGGCTGATGAGTATGGTCGCAAGGCCCGCGAGACCGCCAAGATCATGAAGTGGGTTGACCCAAGCATCAAGCTGGTTGCCTGCGGCAGCGCCACCACCAATCTGCCAAGCTATCCCGAGTGGGATCGCGTGGTATTGGAGACCTGCTATGACCAAGTCGACTACCTCTCGTGCCACCACTACTTTGAGAACAGCACGGGTAAGCTTGAGGACTTCTTAGGCTCGTACGTCCGGATGGATAACTTCATCCATACCATCAAGGCCACTGCTGACTTCGTCAAGGCCAAGCTGCGCTCGAACAAGGACATGATGATCTCTTTTGACGAGTACAACATTTGGTCGATCGAAGGCGAGCCATGGATGGACTTCTTTGACCGCGATCCAAACAATCGCTTCACTAAGGCTCCACCATTACTCGAGCAGCACTACACCTTCTTAGACGCTCTGGTCTTAGGTGGCCTGATGTGCACCCTGGTCAACAATTGCGATCGCGTCAAGATGGCCAGCTTAGCCCAGCTCGTCAACGTCATTGCCCCGATCTACACCCAGCCTAATGGTGCGGTGATCAAGCAGACCATCTTCTATCCATTCAAGTGGCTCTCGGTCTACGGTCGCGGCAAGGCTTTACGCTACTTTGCTAACGTCCCATGCATTGAGACCGTCCACGGCCAGACCAAGACCTTACAGTCGGCCGCTGTTTACAACGACGAGCGCAAGGAAATCGCCTTCTTCGTCTTAAATCTCGATCAGCATCAGACCCAAGACCTGAGCTTCACCTTAGATGGCTTTGGTAAGGTCGAGCTGACCGCACACCATGAGCTTGCCGACTGCCCACTGCTGGCACAAAACACCTTTGCCGAGCCTAATGCCGTAGTACCACACGAGGTACCAGTCACCAAGGCCGAGCAAGATAGCCTCACGGTTCAGGTCAAGCCACTGAGCTTCAACCTCTACCTGTTCAAGGTTGAAGGCGAGCAATAGAGCACCAGAGCTAAAGCTTGGCACTAGAGCTCCAGCTTCACAATAAACCATCAGCGCTCCTTCACCTCCAGGAGCCAATTAATGCAAAGCCCGCGTCAGCGGGCTTTTTTCGCTCCTAAAAACGGCGCAAATGCATAAAGATGCGCTCGGGGATGAGGCGGGTAAACGCCATGATATAGCGCCAGGCCCACATGGTGTAGAGCACCGGCTGGCGTTTGGCGGTAGCCCTGACAATATCACGGGCGATAGTCTCGGGGCGGGCGCTGATATAGGGCGGCAGCTGACGCCCGGCGACCATGCGCGTGAGCACGTAGCCCGGCTTAATCGTCATAACGTGCACGCCCCGTGGCAAGAGGCGCAGACGCAAGCCCGAAAGATAAGCCGTTAGCGCCGCCTTGGCCGCACCATAGTAGTAATTGGAGCGGCGCCCGCGCTCGCCCGCTACTGAGCTTATCACGAGCAAAGAACCGTTCCCGGCCGTCTCCATCCGCAAAGCGACCGCATCCAAGATAGGCAAGAGCCCGCTATAGTTGGCTGTGGTAATCAAGGCCGCTTCTTGAGGATCGTGCTCGGCCGAAAACTGTGGGCCTAAGTAGCCCACGGCACACAAGCAGTAGTCAATCTCGTCCCATAAAGGCAAGCACGATTGTTGTTCCTCAGGGGCCATGCTGGTGTCGTAGTGGCCCCAGGTGGCAGCAAATTCTGCGGCCAGCTGGGCCAAGGCCGCATCATTGCGTCCCAACAGATGGATCTGCCACGTAGTCTGCGGATAGCGCGCGATAAACTCTTTGACCGTGGCCACCGCAATCTCGGAGGTCGCGCCGATCACGAGCAATGAAGCCGTAGCACCTGGTATCTGCTTACGCATCGGCCTGAGCACCGGACTCTTTAGCCCCATCATCAGCCTTAGCGCCCGTCTCATCGCTCTTGGCATAGGTCAGGTTGACGCGGCGCTGTTTGAGCGCCGCATCGATGCCAAAAGCTTGGGCTTCAGGGCAACGCCAGATTGGCGCTAAGGCATCAGGCAGCGCCAGATTCTGACCTAAGTCGCGGTAGATGTTGTCGGTGTGAAAGTCTGAGCCTAAGCTCGCGAAGAAATCAAACTCGACGCACAGCTGCACCAGATAGTCAAAATCCATTGGCTTTTGCTGCGAGGATGCCACCTCAAAGCCGGTGCCGCCGCAGGCCTTAAAGTCCTTGCACAGGCGACGTAAGCGCCCATTGGAGATCTTGTAACGGCGTGGGTGCGCCAGCACAGCTACGCCCCCTGCGGCCTTAATCGCGGCCACCGCCTGCTCTACGCTAATCCACTCGGTATTAACGTAAGCTGGTTGGCCCCGCTTTAAGTACTGGTTAAAGGCTGCGTCAATGCTCTCGGCCTTACCCTCTTCAAAGATAAAGCGCGCGTAGTTGCCACGGGTAATCGAAGCCCCGGCTTGGGCTTTGTCCTTACAGCGCTGGTAGGAATTGCTAAAGCCTAAACGGTCGAGCTTCTCGCCAATAGCAGCCGCACGCTCTTCCCGCCGTACCTTTTGCTGCTCTAACACTGCGGTCAGCTCAGGACTATTGATATCGATAAAGAGTCCGGCGATATGGATTTGCTCATCATGCCAGGTGGTAGAGATTTCAATGCCCGGTACCACCGTGAGCAGCCGCTCATTAGGCGTGCGCTCCAAGCTGCCATTTTCGACGCTTTGCACCTCAGCATTGGGCTTGATATAGGTCTCAACTGGCGCCTCAGGCGCGCCTGCTAAGAGCAGAGCATTGAGGCGCTGCGCCTCAGCTTGCGCCGCTGCCACCCCGCCCACCGCATCGTGGTCGGTGATGGCCAAGAGATTAAGACCACGACTGTAGGCACGGGCCACGACTTGCTCGGGACTATAAGCACCATCAGATGCGGTGGTATGACAGTGCAAATCAATATTGGAAATCGTGGTCATACATGCCTCCTTTATTGTGGCAAACAAAAACAAAAAACTCAGTCGGCGCTACTCGCTGCGCACCATCAAATCCTCCCAGCGTGCATAGAGCGCATCCAGCTCGGCTTGCGCCGCATCGCGCTGCGCCGTCACTTCTTTTATCGCGTCAGGGCCCTTGGTGTAAAGGGCGGGATCGGCTACTTGCGCATCTAACTCACTAAGCTTAGCTTCCTGAGCTTCGACCTTGGCAGGCAGTTCCTCGAGCTCATGAGCTTCAGTAAAGGAGAGCTTGGACTTCTTCGGCGCCTCCTTCTTGGCTTCAGCGCGCGCTTGGGCCTTAGCCTCTTTAGTGCGCTCAGGCTCCACCTCGTTGAGCTTACCGCTCACGGCATCGACCGCTGACTTGCCGATACGGCGATAGTAGGCCTCGACGTCAGTCCAGCCGCCCACCACCGTCTCAATCTCACCGTTGCCGGTGAAGACCCAAGTCTCGGTGGCGAAATTATCGATGAAGCGACGATCGTGGCTAATCACGATCACGGTGCCAGGGAAGTTTTGCAGCATTTCCTCGAGCAGATCCAAGGTCTCAAGATCGAGATCGTTGGTCGGCTCGTCCATAATCAGGACATTGCACGGACGGGCAAAGATGCGCGCTAACATCAAGCGGTTCTTTTCGCCGCCCGAGAGCACCTTGGCCGGGCTTCTGGTTCTGCGCGCGGTAAAGAGGAAATTTTTAAGATAGGACAGGACGTGGACGCTCTTATTGTTGATCACCACGTCGCTCTTGCCTTCGGCGACATTGTCCGCGACGCTCTTCTCGAGCTCGAGCTGCTCATGGTACTGATCAAAGTACTGCACTTGGACATTGGTGCCGATTCGTACATAGCCATGGGTAGGCTTGACTAGGCCCTGCAAGATCTTGATTAAGGTAGTCTTGCCCGCGCCGTTAGGACCCACGATACCGATACGGTCCGAGCGCATCACCACCGGCGAGAAGTCATTGATGATAACGTTCTCGCTGCCGCGATCGTTATAGGTGACGTTGATATGGTCAGCCTCGAAAACGATATTGCCCGAGCGATCGGCCTCGGTAATCTTGATGATAGCGCGGCCTTGGCGATCACGGCGCTCAGCGCGATCTTTGCGCATCGCCGCTAAATTGCGCACGCGCCCTTCATTGCGCGCTAAACGGGCCTTAACGCCTCGGCGAATCCAGGCCTCTTCTTCGGCCAGCACGCGATCAAAATTGGCACGCTCGAGCTCTTCTAAGCGTAAGCGCTCGTCGCGCAAGCGTAAATAATCATCAAAAGAACCCGGATAAGAGTATAACTTACCCCGATCTAATTCGACAATACGGCTCGCCAAATGGTCAGTAAAGGTGCGGTCGTGCGAGACGAAGATGACCGTGCCCTTAAAATCCTTGAGGTACTCTTCCAGCCAAGCGATAGTCGCGATATCTAAGTGATTGGTCGGCTCATCTAAGAGCAGCACCTGCGGCTCATTAGCAAGAGCAGCCGCCAGTGCGACCTTACGGCGCCAGCCGCCTGATAAGGTGACCAAAGGACACTCGGGATCTAACTCCATCTTGTTTAAGATTTTGTAGATCAAAGCATCCTTGACCCAGCCGTCATGATGCTCGATAAAGGCGGCCAGCTCTTCTTGCTCGGAGACTACCTCAGTCTCACGAAAGCGCGCTAAGGCCTCGCCCACGACATCGATGCCACGTGCCACCATGCCATAGACGGTGCCGGTCGCATCTTGCGGTGGATCTTGCTGCAAGCGATTGATGCGCAGGCCATCCTTGAAGATGATGCGCCCAGCATCAAGCTCGGTGACACCCGCCAGCACCTTAAGCAAGCTCGACTTACCGGTACCGTTTCGGCCGACCAAGCACACGCGCTCGCCTTCTTCTAAGGCAAAATCAGCTTCTTGCAACAGTGCATCATCGCCATAGGCCAAGGAGCCGCCCATCATTGTGATCAATGCCATTGCCGTCCCCTTAGTCTAAATCCTTGACGCCTTGTGGGCCCCAGACGCGCACCTTAGTCGGAGCGCTGGTGCGCCCGCCCGTACGCGCTCCCGTGCCGCGCCGCTCATCGCGCTGACCTGGACGAGCACCAGGACGCTGACCATCGCGGAAGCCATCACGTGCCCCAGAACGAGCACCATCACGGAAACCATTGCGTTGGCCATCACGAGCGCCCGGACGCTGACCGTCGCGGAAGCCATCACGTGCCCCAGAACGAGCACCATCGCGGAAACCATTGCGCTGGCCGTCACGAGCCCCTGAGCGTTGACCGTCACGGCTGCTATCACGGAAGGCATGGCGTTGGCCCTCGCGCTTGCCCTCATGAGCACCGGCACGGCCTTGTTCGGCAGCGCGGCTACCCTTGAAGGTGAAGCGCTCGGAGCGGTCTAAATCACGTGCCCAGCGTGGCTGTGCGGTGTTGGTGACTAAGGCCTCAGGCTCTTGAGTCTGCTTTTCCTTGCTATAGACCAGCTTAAAGCAGGTGTGGAGCTTTGGATCGCGCTTGAAGTCTGGATCGTAGCTTTGCGCCGTGATGTTCTCGACGCTAAAGCCGTAGGCCTCAAGGCCTTCGTCCAACTTGAAGTTGCGCTTGTTGGTACAGAAGATCACGATACCGCCATCGTTTAAGTGACGGGTTAAGTTGCCCAGCATCTTGAGGTGATCGCGCTGCACGTCAAAGCTCTTCTCCATGCGCTTGGAGTTGGAGAAGGTTGGCGGATCGATGTAAATGAGATCAAAGCGCTCGCCTTGATCACACGACAGATACGCCAAGCAGTCAGCCTGCTTGAAGTGATGGGTGCTGGCGCCACTTTCTACATCCAAGCCATTTAACTTGAAGTTGTCTTGGCCCCAATCAAGGTAAGTGCGGCTCATATCCACCGAGGTGGTAGTGGTAGCTCCCCCCTTAGCGGCGGCTACCGAGGCGGTGCAGGTGTAGGCAAAGAGGTTTAAGAAGCTCTTACCGGCGGACAGCTGAGCAATAATGCGGCGCAGTGGACGGGCGTCGAGGAATAAGCCCGTGTCCAAGTAATCGTAGAGATTGACTTGGAACTTAAGATCACCCTCATAGACCTCGATTAAGGTACCGGTGGCATCCTCGCGCTTTTGATACTGGGCATCGCCCTTTTGGCGCTCACGGCTCTTGACGATAACCTCAGGACCGCGAGCACCGGTGACCTCAACAGTTGCGGCAATCATATCGAGTAGACGGCGCTGGGCGAGCTGAGGCTTGATGGTGCTTGGAGCCTGGTACTCTTGGACGATGTAGTACTCGTTATAGCGGTCGATAGCGGCATTGTACTCAGGCAAGTCAGCATCATAGACGCGGTAAGCGGAGATCTGCTCGCGCTGAGCCCACTTACCTAAATTCTTTAGGTTCTTGCGCAGGCGGTTGGCAAAGTCAGGGGCCAGCTCTGGGGCAGCGTCACCGCGCTTTAACGACAGCGCGGCCTTAACCTCGCTATCCACAGCGGCATCATCACTTTGTACTTGCCCGGCGGTGAGCTTAAAAACGCGCAGCTGGCAATCAAGAGCACCATTGTAGAGGCGATAGGTCTTAGGGCCCGCCAGGCGCAGGCACGATAAGAGCTCAGGCGAGCTGGAAATAATGCCCGCCGTGCCATCTGGGAACTGAGTACGCAGCTTGTAGCCTAAGGTGGTGTACAGCTCGATTAACTCATTGAAATTGCCCATACGCTCGCCATAAGGCGGGTTGGTGACCACCACGCATGGGAAGTCATTGGTGCATGGGTTATGGAGATGATGGAGCTCCCCTAGCTCTACCGTAATTAAGTCAGCAAAACCAGCCGACTCAATATTGTGGCGCGCACGCTCAACGGCTCTTTGATCGGCATCAAAGCCATAGAGCTTAATGCCAGCAGCTAAGGCCTTAGCCTTACCTGCTGCCGAACGCTCCTTAGCCTCAGTGAGGATGGACTCCCAGGCTGCCTCATCAAAGCCCTTTAAGTGCTTAAAGCCATAGTCGCTACGCATCAGGCCCGGTGCGGTATCGGTGGCGATAGTGGCAGCCTCCAAGAGCAAGGTGGCCGCACCACACATCGGGTCAACGAAGTTTTGCTCCTGTCCGGTAAAACCAGAGCGTACCACCAAGGCCGCTGCCAGATTTTCCTTTAATGGAGCGGTACCGGTGACACGGTGATACTCACGCCAGAATTGAGCCGAACCCGATAAATCAAGGCCTAAGGCGAGCTCGCCCTTTTTCAAGGTCGCGACCACGTGCACTTGCGGATTGTGACGCTCAACATTAGGACGCTCATGGCCACTCTCGACAAAGCGATCGCACAGGGCGTCCTTGACGCGCAAGGCACCGTACTGGGTGTTGCGAATGCTGTTGTTTTGGCCATTGAAGGTCACGGCAATGGTCTTAGAGCTGTCAAAGTACTGCTCATAGGCCACGCCCTTCGCGCCTAAGTACAGATCGGTGTCATCTTCGCAATTGAAGGTGACCAAATTCATGATGACACGGGAGGCAAAGCGGCTGTACAAGCAGACGCGCATCGCCAGGGCCATGTCACCTGAGAAGGAGACACCAGCTACGGTTTCTTTAACAGCGGAGGCCCCTAAGGCTCCTAACTCGTTAAATAAAAGATTCTCCAGTCCTTTTGGACAGGTGGCAAAGAACTTCTGCATGGACTAGCCTCATGAAAAAACCCGGCGCCTATTATAGCGGCCCCATCGCCAAAACTTAACCTCAATCGCACACCTATGCGCTTTATCACCACCACTTAGGAAAGTGGTCCCCAAGAATTGAGCGCACAGTTCAAAAAGTAAGAGCGTAGGTCCAGGGCTGCCGGGCCGCTCCGACCAATTGCCCAGCGGTCACCACGGCCTTAGCCATGTGCTGAAGTGCCCCAGCTCAAGGCCACCCTTAGCTCAACTCACCGTAGCTAGCTGACTTCCTAAAACATCAAAAGCAATATTTGCAATCTATGCATCAATCTAGCAAAACTTCAAATTAATTTAGACATAGACTAAATAAGCGACTATCATTAGTGTTCTCATCACAGCGCGTCTGCGGATGTTGCTTGGTTAACGCGCCACACATCAGGGCCAAAGCTTTAACTTCGCGCAAAAGCTTGAACCTTGGTGTTGCCGCTTAAGTAAGCCTAACTAACAGAAGCGCTCAGATCAGTGCAGTACACACACAATCAAGGCTTTTGTTATGCGTTCGGCTCAAACAGAACAGCGGTGTCCATCTGACACGGCTTTAGCATCCCGCAATTCGTCAGTTGTCCTCATCTTAGGGGTAGGTGCCGGATCGCAAGCCTTTATCGAAGAGCTGCTGACCAAGGGAGTTAAGGTCGTAGCGCTCGACCAAGCCCCGCAGCTCACCCCAGTTTTTTTGGCCTCACCCTTAGCGCGCAACCTCACCCTACTTCCCCATGACTTCTCCGACCTCAAGGTCGTTGCTGACGCTATTGCCCGCTATCAAGTCACGCATACCTTGGCGCTACCAGTGGGCCGGGCCTTGATATACCTAGGGAAAATCAACGAGCGCTACAATTTCGCAGGCCCGCGTACTCCGGCCATCGACACCTGTACCGACAAGCACAAATTCCATCAGCTCCTCACCGAGCACGGACTACCGGCCCCACGCCAGATCGTGCTGGGCGCGCGCACTCACGGATTGGGTCTCACTCCAGATGAACTCACCAGGGCCCACAAAGAGCTCGGATTTCCCTTGGTGGTCAAACCAGCCTGCGGATCGGGTTCCCAAGGCGTACACTATTGCACCCAAGCAGCTGATTTGGCTTCTTACTGCGTCCCCGAGCGCTTTGCCGCAGGCGAGCTTTTGCTTGAGCAAGCCATCGAGGGTACCGAGTACTCCACCAACTTTTTTGTTGACGCGCAAGGCGCCTTTCATATGCTTGGACTCTTTGCCAAGGAAATGAGCGCATTGCCCTACCGTCAAGAAGTGGCCTACTTTGTCGCTGACTACGAGCAGGCCTTTGTTCACATCTACCCCGCCATCACGCGCTTAGTGGCAGCCTTAGGCCCAGCGTGCCACAACTCCTTCTTTCAATGTGATTTAATTTTAACGGCTGAGGGTGCGGCCTATATGATCGATGTGTCGCTGCGCCTTGCTGGTAACGATGTTATTTTGCTCGAACAGAACTATGGCATCAGCCCGATCAAGCTCTTTGTACACCATATCCTTAAGCACGAACCACTTGATGACCTTGCTCCTATCGGCACCTTACCAAAGCCTCATACCTGCGCGGTTATGCGCTTCTTAAGCTTTAGCCACCCAGCGACCGTCACTGGCTTTAAGTCCCAATTAACTGCTGAGGAACACCGCCATGTGGTGCTAGAACAAAGCAATCTCAAGGCTGGTGACAAAGTGGGGCCCCTGCGCGATGGCAGAGGCATCAAACATGGCATGCTCTTAGTAGAGCATGAAGAATTAGCAGAGGCCAATCGCATTACCCAGCGCTACTTGGAGTCGTTTGAGCTCCAAGCCTAATTAACTAAGGAGAGCTTTATCTATGAGTAAGACTACCTCAAACCTGATCACCTATGAAGACTTTGACTGCTGCCCTCTATGCGGCAGCAAGCACTTTAGCAAACTGCCAGCACGTCACGAGTGCATTCAGTCCACCCCGATCAGCCGTGACGAACTGGAGCAAAACGCCATTATTACCTTTGTCCCGGCTCTGTGCGAAGAGTGCGGCATTGTCTTTAACTTACACGGCTTAAGTGCAAAGAGTCGTGGCACCCTCTGCAACAACTACAAGTTCATTAAACCGAGCACTGGGGTGGGCTCTCACAACTACCAAACCTATATCGACACGGTGAAAGCACAGATCGCTCATCTGGGGCTCGACCACGATGCTGCGATTGTGGAAATTGGTGGCTATGACGGCTATCTGCTTCAGGTCTTAGCTCAGGAAGGCTATCGCAACCTGACCTTAATCGACCCATCGGCCCAGGTCGATGCTATTCCCCCAGAGATCGGCATCAAAGCTGAGTGTGATTTCTTTGGCAGCAAGAGCGCCGAGCGCTATGCTGAGCACTTTGACCTCATCGCCTGCAAAGACACCATCAATATGATTCCACCTCTGACTGACTTTGTGGAGGGCTTAGTGGAGTGCTTAAAGCCGGGTGGCATGATGGTGGTCACCAGCGTTCAGCCGAACAGCATGCACTCCTTGCAATGCACGCGCTTAGGCCGCAACGCCTATGCCTACATCGCCCATGCTTATGGTTTGGAGCTGGTCGATTACTTCAAGCGCCCAGAGAACAGCTACGGCGTGGCCATCTTCCACAAGCCGACTGCGCCTAAAGCTCCAACGAACTCAGAATTTCATGATGCAGCTTTTGCCGCTGAGCAAGAGTACTGGCGCCCGCTCCTCAACAAGACCACGGCTCTGCCTGAGGACGCCTTACGCGAGCTTGAGACCAAGGTCCGAACAGCCCTTAAAGGCGACCTGCCGATTATTGTCTATGGTACGGGCTTTGCGGCCTTCCAGCTCTTGGATAGCTTGAGCGACCAGAGCAAAGCCCTGCTCTTCGCCGGTCAAACTGAGGGTCCAATCACTAAGACGCAGCGCTTGCTCTTGGTCAACTCGAGCCCTGAGCAAGAAGGCTGCTACTTCTTGCTGCCTAATGGCCAGTACCATGAGGTGCACTATGCCAAGACGCAGCTTCCTAATCAGCACGCCGCCTTACTCGTCATCGGTGCTCAGAACCACTTCTTCCAGCAAGAAATCAAGGAGATTCTCGCTTCACTCAACTGCCGCTACGATGACCTCTTTGCCCTGCCGTGCTAACTACTCAGCACCAGCGTACCGAGCTCAATTGGACCAAGGCTAAAACTTGATGGGCCAAGTGTCGGCCCACAGCGCCCGCGCATAATCATAGAGTGCGCGGGCTGCGTCAGTGCGCAGATAGTTGATGTCGAGATCAAAAGGGCCTAAGCGGAAGCGGTCTAAGGCATCGGCGTCCTTGAAGATGTGATAGAGCAGTACACCCTGATCATGGCCTTTTAGTGCAGCCTCGCCCAAAGCGTCGTCATGATCATGAAAGGCCATGACGAGGTACACCCGCACGTCAAAATCTCGCTTGTGGTCATAACAGAACTCGCGGTAATAATCCGCTGCGCGCAGACCATGGCCCACATCGAGCCAATCGTCCTGACGGCGTGAGTCGTGAAAGCACGCCGCTAATGCCAATGCTTCGCGCTCCTCCTTCGCAAGGTCCATTTGGTCGGCGATACGCAGGGCAAAATGCAGGACGCGGGCGCAGTGATCCTTGGTGTGATCGTTGCTGTCCTTGAGCGCAAAGTGCACTTCGTGCTCTAAGAAGTTCAGCCAACGCTCAAAGTCGGACTTAATAGCTGCGGGGATGGTTATTTGCATCGCTTACTCTTCTGGTTGCAAAACCAAGGTTAATTGGTGTTGCCTAGGCAAAACAGGCCCACCAACACCGAGGCTTAGCCCCGTGCCGGTGAGCCCATTATAGCTATGTAGTAGCGCAGTCACTCAGTGAGCTTAGAGCATCGAGCGATAGAGCTCAGCAATTTCCTCAACCGAGGTATCACGTGGGTTGCCTCCGGTGCAGACATCAGCAAAAGCCGACTTGGCTAAGAAGTCGACATCCTCAGGCTTGACGATTTCCTTTAAGTCAGCAGGAATGCCCACGTCCTGAGCTAACTTGCGTACAGCGTCAACTGCTGCCTGACGGTACTGCTCCTGAGTCATGCCTGTGGTGTCGATATCAAAGGCTTGAGCAATCAACTGGTACTTGGTGCCGGTAGCTGGAGCGTTATAGGCCATAACCGTTGGCAGGATGATGGCGTTAGCGACACCGTGTGGCGTGTTGTAGAGAGCGCCTAATGGGTGAGCCATCGAGTGAACAATACCTAAACCGACATTGGAGAAGCCCATACCGGCAATGTATTGGGCTAAAGCCATCGCGGCACGACCGCTCTCCTTGCCCTCGACCGAATCACGCAGATTGTGGGCAATGAGACGAATTGCCTCGAGGTGGAACATGTCGGTCATTTCCCAAGCGGCTTTGGTGATTAAGCCCTCAATCGCGTGGGTTAAGGCATCCATGCCGGTAGCAGCGGTTAAGCCCTTAGGCATCGACATCATCATGTCTGGATCGATGATCGCAATCACAGGGATATCGTGTGGATCGACGCAGACAAACTTGCGCTTCTTATCAGGATCGGTGATGACGTAGTTGATGGTGACCTCAGCGCCCGTACCAGCAGTGGTTGGGACTGCAATAATTGGGACGCATGGCTTCTTGGTTGGGGCGACGCCCTCTAACGAAACCACGTCCTCAAACTCTGGGTTGGCGATGATAATACCAATAGCCTTGGCAGTGTCGATGGACGAACCACCACCTACAGCGATGATGTAATCAGCGCCCGACTTTTTGAACGCAGCTACGCCCGTCTGCACATTCTCAATGGAAGGATTGGCCTTGATATTGGAGTAAATCTCATAGGCCATGCCGTTTTGCTCGAGCAAAGCGGTAATCTTATCGGTGACATGGAAGCGCAGCAAATCAGGATCGGAGCACAAGAAAGCCTTGGTGAAGCCACGGCCCTTGGCCTCATCAACGATAGCGCTAATAGCGCCCTTACCATGATAGGAAGTGCCATTTAAGATAATACGAGCTGCCATAACTGCCTCAAACAAATCCAAACAGAAAACTCAACCTCGCATCAGGGACCAAGTTCACAGTGGCCCCGCACCTGAGGTTAGTCAGCACCTCCGATTATGACCCCAAGCCCGCCGCAATGCGCAAGCAATTCTTGCTATTGTGAGGCTCTCCGCAATTTAGTTGCGCTTAGACCCAGTAGCCCGTGGCAGCCACGTCACAGCTGAAAGCGCCTCAGGTACAAGGCTAAAGCAGGTCTTTTAGCCCCCAAAGACAGAGCGCAGCCCTGCCTTCTTTCCTCGGTGCGCGCCACTACCACCCTAAGGCCCTGAGTGCAAGCGCGCCCCTAAACTCTCGATACCGCTTTTTAGAGCTGAATAGACCGCGATAACGCTTTTAGACCTGGATGTTGAAGCCTAAACGGTAGAGCAGACGCAACTGCTCGGGGGTCGTAGTCTTGATCTTGACCGTATCGAACTCGTGGCGCTCTTGGTAGTCCTTGCGCAGCTGGTCAAAGGATGGCCCATCAAAGCACTTAGTACGGAAGAGGCTATCGTCGCGGCGCACATCATAAATACTAAAGATAATGCGGCTTAATAAGTCATAGTTGACCACGGCGCTTGGGCTTAACTCAATGCGGGCAATGTCGCTCTCAGCGCGCGGTACATTGAGCTGATAAGGCAGATTCAAGGCCTTAATCATGGCCTTGGCTACCATTTCGGTACCACGATTCTTAGCCTCTAAGGCATAGCCTGCGATGTGAGCGGTGCTGCCCTCTAAGTACTGAACCAAGTCAGGAACCAAGAGGTTAGGCTCATTTTCAAAGACATCAAGCCAGGCATGAAGGCAGCCAGGGCGCGCACTTAACAAATCATAGAGGGCCTGATTGTCGATGACCGCACCACGGGAGGTGTTGATTAAAATCTGGCCGTCGCGCATGGACTCAAGCTGCTCCTTGCCAATCATATGGAAGGTCGGATAAATATTGCTCGGGCTACGCTCAGTTAATGGCACGTGCAAGGACACGATGTCGCAGGCCAACACTTCCTCAAGGGTGTGATCGTACAGCTCAGGGTCAGCTAGGTCGAGATCGCACAGACGGGCATCGCCCTCAGATAAGATACGCACCGCTGCCAGCTTAACATCGTTGCCGCCAAAGGCCGGATTGGCTTTATCTTGCATCGAGTCAAGCAAGGTCTTAAGCTCGTGGGCACGAATTGGATCCGAGCACACAATCTTCATACCTAAAGCCTGAGCGCGCCGATAGACGCGCGTACCCACATGGCCCATACCCACAATGCCAATCGACATCTGAGATAAGTCAAGGCCATAGCGCTGGGCAAGCACCATCCAGACGCACAGCACGTAGTCGGCGACTGAGCGTGCATTGCAACCGTGAGCCGCCGCAAACTTGATATTACGGCGATCTAGGGCTGGGATATCGATATGATCGATGCCAGCGGTGGCCGTACCGACAAATTGCAGCTTATCTGCTTGCGCCAGCAACTCGTCGTTGACCTTAGTCACGGAGCGCACAATCAAGGCATCCACGCCTTGCAGATCGCAAGGTTGAATGTCGCGACCATACTTAAGCTCAACCTCCCCGAAAGTCGAGAAAATCTCTTTTGCGTTTGGAATCGCTTGATCCGCTAAGATCTTTAACATGACTTAACACCCCATTCAACCAATGCTCAGACGCCAGAGTCAGTCATCCTGACGCCTAGGGACGCCACCCAATACGTGTCGTCATAACGGCACCTCTCTTCAGGCAAGCTAAAGGTGTGCCGCCCCTAAGATACACGCATTGTGGCAATCGCGCCAGACATCTGAATGCAATAGAGCAGTACTCTGGACTCAAACTCAGTTCTCGCTGAACCCAAGCTCAGCTCGCGCAACACTCACCTCAGCATGGAGCTATGAGGAAGGAAGTTACTCCCTACTTGCGGCGATTGGCGCTCTTACGCTGCTTGCGGGCTTCCTTGTTGTGCTTACGGCGCAACTCCTTTTGCTTGCGTGCCCGCCGTTGTGCTAACTCAGCCGCAGTGGTCTCACGAGCACGCAGCCCAGAGTCAGCGCCTGCCCCTTTGGAGCTCCCCTTAGGATCCTCCGCCCTCTTCATAGCAGAATCGTTTTGGGCGTTTGCCGCCTGAGCCGCTGGCGCGCCCTGAGCGTCAGCTGGAGCCTGAGCAGCTAAGGTCGGCGTTGCTGGCTGCGCTGCGGCCTGAGCCTGTTGCGAAGCAGTCTGAGCTTGCTGCACCGAGCTCTTAGCCTTGGAGCCAGCACGCTTAGCGCTGGTATTCTTATCCGCAGCCTTCTTTGACGCATCGGTCTTCTTCGACGCAGTCTTCTTCTGCGCAGCCGTCTTCACTGCGTTCTTCTTCACAGCGGACTTCTTGGTCTTAGGGGCGATCATGGTCGCTTGCAGACGCTTGTGCATGTCACAACCGGCATCTGCAAACTCCTGAGGGTGAATCAAGGCATCAAAGCTGAAGTCTTGCGGCAGACTCTGGCTTAAGATCATGAGCTCGTTCAGCAGCTCCTGGGAATTAAGCTTGAGCAGAGCATTGACGAACTCCATAAAATTATGGAGCTTGCTCGGCTGACAGATATTCAGGGGCTTGATGAGGTCGTCGCACAGGCAACGCAATGGCTCCGGCCAGAGCTTGCGGCGCTCACCTAAGGCTTGGATGAGCTTGGTAGCATGCTCGACCTTAGGCTTGGCTGGGATCTCGAGATCGCAGTATGAGAACCCGGCTTCCTTAGGATCAGCCCACGCTCCTTGGGCATCTTGGAACAAGGCCTGCCACCATGGATCGGTACAGTTTTGAGCCAAGGCGAGGATATGGCTTGGGGCCAACGCTTCTAACAAAGCGCGCGTCTTCTGGTGATCCTTTGGACCTAAGCCGTTCGGGGCCAGGAAGTAGTCCTGCAGCTGATCTAAGAACAGACCGCGCTGATTGGACTTAAGGCTCTCGCACACCAGCACCAGCTTCAAGGCTTCCTCCTGTGTGCTCTGCTTGAAGGTAATGCGCACGACCGTGCCATCTTCGGCTACGACCTCCTGCACTTGCGCCGAACGGAAGTACTTCTTCAAAAAGGTGAACTGCGGGCCAGTGCAAGGATAGAAGCCCTCGGCCTTGTCACGAGCGGCGGCGTTAGGCTGAGGCACGATTTCTCTCCCGTCCGGAATCGTATGGGCTTGCTCCATGACGCCGGTGGTAGCATAGGCTTGACGCTTAAGCTGTAATTCCTTGCGCTGGGCGGCGCGTGCTTGCACCGCGCTTGGGGTTGCGCTTGGAGTGATGTTTGGAGCAGCACTCGAAGCGGTATCTGGAGCAGCACTTGGAGCAACGCTCGGAGCAGAGAAGATAGGCAGCGCGGAGCTGGCCTCAGAGGTGGCAGGTTGTGCGGTCATAGGACTATTAGGGGCTGACATGATAAAACTCCTTTTTGATTTTGGAGCGTTTAGCTAGGTCCGTGGCCTTTGGGCTTAACCGTGCGCACCATTAATTTGCCCCGCCCACTCAGACCGTGGCCTGAGCCGTTACCGGGCGGAGATGTGTTTCAGCGTTGTTCAGCAACGCCTCTAACTTCAGTAAAACACTTAGTGCAAGCGCCAACACAAAATTTTTTGATTTTGGCCTGGCCCAAAATGCGCCTTTTGGACACCAAACCTGATTCCACCTAGGTTTATACGCTTGAAAAATTTTTCATCTTTTTCCGCCAGTAAACTTACTATGTGCGAAATATGTCGATCTTGAACAGTTATTAGACCTTCGCGCCAGTGCGGCCAAAATGCGATTTTTATGCGCTTTTGCGTGTGTTTGCGTGTGGTGGGTTATAATTGCCGTGCTTTTTCATTATGAGGGCAGCTCTCTGCCCTGGCTTTTGTCGCAAGGAATTGACATGTCGTTTCAGCTTCACACCTCCACGCAAAGATCCACCACTGCTTTACTCTTAGGCTCAGGTGAATTAGGAAAAGAGCTCGCCATTGAGTTACTGCGCTTGGGCGTGCATGTTGTCGCCTGCGACCGCTACGATAACGCCCCAGCCATGCAGGTTGCGCAAGAAAAGGCCGTCATCAATATGAAGGATCCTGATGCCCTGCGCGCCTTAATTGAAAAAGTCAAGCCGGATGTCGTCATCCCTGAGATTGAGGCTATTGCCACCGAGCTCTTAATGGAGCTTGAGGCCAAGGAAGGCTTAAAGGTCGTACCGAACGCTAAGGCCGCCTTTACCACCATGAATCGCAAGCAGATTCGCACCTTAGCCGCCGAAACCTTAGGCCTGCCAACCTCGCCTTACTTCTTTGCCTCGTCCTTAGAGGAAGTCAAGGCCAATATCGCTCAGGTCGGCTACCCATGCATCATGAAGCCAGTCATGAGCTCCTCGGGCAAGGGCCAAAGCACCATCAAGAGCGCGGCTGATATTGAGCATGCTTGGACCAAGGCCTGCACCGAAGGCCGTGGTGGTGAGGCTGAGGTCATCGTCGAGGGCATGGTGCGCTTTGACGAGGAAATCACCCTCTTAACCGTCAGCGCCTGCGATGGTATCCACTTCTGCCGCCCAATTTTCCATCATCAAGTCAATGGCGACTACCATGAGTCGTGGCAAGGTAAGGACTTACCTGCCGACATTCAAGCCGCCGCTGAGCACATTGCCAAGACCGTGGTCACCGCATTAGGCGGTCACGGTATCTTTGGCGTTGAGCTCTTCATTTGCCCTAATGCCCCAGAAGGCCAGCGCGTAATCTTCTCGGAGCTCTCGCCACGCCCACATGACACCGGCATGGTCACCATGATTTCCCAGGACCAAAGCGAGTTTGCGCTGCACGTACGTGCTCTTTTAGATTTACCAATCGGCGATATCACCTTCTTTGGTCCTAGTGCCAGCGCCGCCTTATTAGTTGAAGGCGATGGCACCGCTATCACCTATGAGAATATCGATGGAGCCCTGGCCGCCGGTGGTGCTCACAGCGCGCTGCGTCTCTTTGGTAAGCCAGAGGTTCATGGCGAGCGCCGTATGGGTGTCATGCTCTCGCGCGCTGCTGACGTGGACACGGCCGTAGCTCAGGCTAAGGCGATGCGTGAGGCCATTAAAGTCAGCGTTCATTAAGCCGAGGTCAGCGTTCATTAAGCGCCGTCACAAATTTTGTGCCCCCACTTGGCCCAAATTGCGCTAAGCTTAGTTTTGCCCATTAGGGTAGGTTTAGTCAGAACGGCGCTTTTTGGGGTGTGTGATGAACATCTTTGCCCGCTACGAGACCATGGATCCTTATATCCTGCTCTCGGCAGTTAATTTGAAATTGCGTGACCACTACAGCAGTCTGGAAGATTTGTGCGCAACTCACGAGATCGATCAAGCGGTCTTAGAGAAGCGCCTCAAGGACTTAGGCTACAAGTACGATCGCGAACAAAATCAGTTCAAAGGCTAATGAGCCGCACCAAGACTAGCTAGCCTCATCATTGCGGATGCGGTACTAGCCTTAACCTCGGGCTAATTGCCTTAATCCTAGGCTAAGTGACTTAGCCTCATTGTTTTTCTTGAAGGCCTTGCCTCTCGGGGCAAGGCCTTTGTCGACTTAATTCTCCTTAGGTTGCTATGCCAAACAACGAAGAACAAACGCGCATCATGGACAAAATCGCTAAGCTCTTGGCGTTGGCCCAAAGCTCTAACCCTAATGAGGCCGCCATTGCGCTATCGCGCGCGCAAAAGCTGATGGAAGAGCACAAAGTCACGCAGCGTGATGTGTCCTTTAGCTCGATGGGTGAAAAGACCGAAGCGATCCCAACTATTCTGCGCGACCGCCAGCTCTACACCCGCTTAGGCCATATGATCGCCCGCGCCTTTGGTGTAGCTAATATCTACAACTTCAAGAACGAGCGCATCACCTCGATCACCTTCTTAGGAGATTTAGCGCGCGTCGAAAGTGCGACCTACGCCTTCACCGTGCTGGCCCGTCAAGCCGCGATTGCCAAAAAGGAGTTCTTAGCTAAGCTCAAAAAAGAATTGCTCGAGGACATCTACAATGACTTCCCAAGCATGCGCTTAGCTGAGGTCGACTTAAAGACGGTCTGGGCTAATGTCCCTAATATCAAGGCCGCGCACCAGCGCTATATGTGCCAGCAGGTTAAGTCCTACCTGCACGGTTGGCTCATCGCGGTGGATGAAAAAGTCATGGACTTTGCCTTAAGCGACGAAGAGATGCAGCTCATCGAGGACTTCAAGGTCGCCCAGTACCCGCACTTAAGCACGATGCGCAGCCGCGCCGCACGCTACACCGCCGCACAAATGGCCACCTTCCAGCAAGGTATGCGCGACGGCAAGGACAACGTTAGCCTCTTCCATGGCGTCAACACCAACTACGAGCGCAAGGCCTTAGGCCACAATTAGCGGCCCCCAACCTATGCGACCTTGAGCCGCCACCAGTACAGCCCTAGACCCCGGCTGACCTAAAAGAAGCTGGCGATGCGCATTAAGAGCTCGCCTTGCTTGGTATCACCTTCTGGGAGCTGATCGGCTAAATATTGCAGCTCTTGTAAGAGTGCGCGACTGCGGGCTTCTGCTAGGCGGCGGCAGTAGCGGGCATAGGTGCTGCGCTCGCCTGCCATCAGCGCCTTAGGGAAATTCTCATTGAGATAGCACGTGGTGATTTGCCCCAGCTTGGTCTCGGGGTTGCACAGTGCGGTGAGATTGACCTCTTGGCGCACATCATGGCTCTTCAGGCGCGCCCATTGCGCCTGCTCCTCCGAGCTTAAACTCTGCCGGAAAGCATCATAGAACGGCAACTCTTCTGGAGTAATGTCAGGAGTGGCGGTGAGCTCACTGACCTCAACTTGCTCCAGGCGCGCTTTGAGCGCTGCTAAATTAAATTTGAGCTCGGCCTGACGTTCCTGCGTCAAGATGCCGGTTGGAGCGATAAGCGGAGCCAAATCAAGATTGATGACTTGCACGCTATCTTGGGCGCCATCGGTAACCAGAGCTTTGACCAACCTACCATCCGCACTTTGGCTTAAGACCTTAATCAGGTGGAGCTGACCTTGCGCCTCGTCGATATAAACCAAGAAAGGCGCCTTTCTTACCAGCTCAATGCGCTTGCTTAAGCTGCTGTGGATAAAGGCCATGATCTTTTGGTCATGGCTATTGAGGTAATTGTAGAGAAAGTACAGCGCGTCTAAGCGCTCTAACTTATTGTCCACGCCGCCGCTATAACCTAAGGCGCGCACCGCCTCAGGTAAGCTCTTGCGGGCCTTCACGCGCGTGTTTCCAAAGTAATAGCAGGTATCAAGGGCTACCTTGAGGTCCACTAAGATCGGGAAGCGCGCAAAGAGGTTCGGCTCAAAGAAGTTTTGCAGCGCCATCGCGTTGTACACGCTCAAGTGGCGCGCGGCAAAGGTCACCAAGATATCCTGCGGCTTAGGAGCTAAGACTTGCTCGAGCTCGCGCATGAAATTAAGCGCGGTCATGCCATGCTGCAAATTGTTGGGATCAATGCCTTGGCGCAGCAAGTACGCAGGCGAGATTAAGGCGTGATCGGCCAACTTGCAGGTAATGAGGCGCTTGAAGTTAGGCGCATCCAGGCTTACGCCATCGCCAATGCTCATCAGCGCTAGGCCCGCTAAGCGCGCATTGATACTAGGATTGCTCAAAGGCAAGGGCAAGGCATAGAAAATGGTGCGCAGATTAGTCTCAGTCACAAGCGCTGCTCTCTAATTAGGGCAAACCCCAAGCCTCAAAGCTTGGGGTTTGTCGGGGTTAATGGCGGAGGTTAGGCCTTAAGGAACATTAGTCCTTTTTGGGAGCTATTCCTTATAGCGCGCTATTCCTTCTTGGCGCGGGTACTGGTGCGGCCACGGCCCGTGCTCTTAGGACGCTCGCCTTGTACCCACTGCTGGGTGTTCGGGTCATAGAAGGCCGACCAATTAGTTGCCTTACCCTCAGCAGTCGTCGAGGACAAGTACTGGGTCTTGGTCTTGCGGCTAAAGCGCACTTCAGCTGGATTGCCCTCAGGATCGGTCTCGGGGCCATCGGCTAAGTAGTAGAACTTAGGCGAAATACGATCGCGGAAGCGCTTGAGCTCGGATACTAAGACCGGACGGGTTTCACGGACCTTAGGGAAGTTGTGCGCTGCTAAGAACAAGCCCGAGGCACCGTCGCGCAGGACGTAGTGCGACTCTGGGTTCTTGGCACATGGCAACTCTGGTAAGTCGACCGCATCCTCACGTGGTGGTGCCACCTCGCCATTCTTCAGAATCTTGCGGGTGTTCTTGCACTCCTCGTTGGTGCATTGCATGTACTTGCCAAAGCGGCCCTCACGCAGCACCATGTCGCAGCCACACTTCTCGCAGGTGATGACCGGGCCCCAAGCTGGGTTGTTGCTGAAGTCGCCCACTTCACGGATGTAACCATCACACATCGGGGCATTCGAGCACAGATAGAGCTTTTGCTGCTTGTCGATGAGGAAGGCATCCATCTTGGCGCCGCACTTCGGGCAACGCTTAGCCTCCAGTAAGACCTTGGTCTCAGCGGCCTCGTCCATCTCGGTGTCGACCGGTACGTCCTCGACCTCAACTAAGTTGATGGTGCACTTGCAGCGATCCTTGGCCTTCACATTAGGATCGGAGTAGCCCATGCAGCTTAAGAAGTTGCCAGTTCGCCCCGAGTGCACGGCCATATGATACTTATGGCAGGTTGGGCACATCAGGTCGATCTCAATCGAGCGATTGAGCGGCATACCACCTTCTTCATACGGCAGCTTAGCGCGCTCTAAGTGCTGGCTGAAATCAGCATAGAAGGTATCGAGCTGCTTGATCCAATTGAGCTTGCCAGCGGCAATCTCATCTAAGGACTCTTCCATCGAAGCGGTGAAGTGGTAGTCCATGAGATTAGAGAAGCTGTGACGCAGGCGGTCAGTCACAATCTCGCCCATCTTGGTGGCAAAGAAACGATTGCGCTCAAGCTTGACGTAGCCACGATCTTGAATCGTAGCAATGATCGAGGCGTAGGTCGAAGGACGACCAATACCGTCCTTTTCCAGCTCCTTAACTAAGGATGCTTCCGAGAAACGAGCTGGCGGCTGGGTGAAGTGTTGGCTTGGCAGCACTTCCTTGAGCGGCAGAATATCGCCTTCCTTGACCTCAGGGATCAAGGTATCCTCGCTCTTACCACCTAAGACCTTACGGAAACCAGGGAAGGTCTCAGTACGACCCGTAACGCGCAGATTGTAAGGACCACAGGCAACCGTTACCGAGCGGGTCACATAGCGCTGCTCGTTCATTTGGCAGGCTAAATAGCGATCCATGATGAGCTGGTAGAGACGACGCCCATCGTTATCGATGTTTGGCGGCAGCGTGGTCAGCTCTGGATGGGACGGACGAATCGCTTCGTGTGCTTCTTGGGCTGATTCCTTGCTGTGATAGCGGTTAGGCTCTGCCGGTAAGTACTGCTCACCAAAGCGGTCCTTAATCAGCTTGCGCGCAGCGTCCACGGCCTCTTGCGACAGATTGACGCTATCAGTACGCATATAGGTGATAAGACCGCTCTCGTAGAGGCGCTGAGCTACCACCATAGTGCGCTTAACCGAGAAGCCTAAGCGCTGGTTGGCGCTTTGCTGTAAGGTCGAAGTGGTAAATGGAGCCGGAGCGTGGGCGGTGCCGTTCTTAGACTCAATCTTCTGGACCACGAACTCATTTTGCTTGAGCTCGGTGACAATGGCGCTAGCCTCTTGCGCATTGTTGATCACGACCTTGGACTTACCCTTGGTGGCCAAGGACAAGGTGATCAGCTCCTGATTAGGAGTGAAGTTGTTGGTCGCAATGGTCCAATACTCTTGCGGAATAAAGGCCTTAATCTCACGCTCGCGATCGACGATAAGCTCAACTGCTACCGACTGCACGCGCCCGGCGGACAAACCACGACCGACCTTTTCCCATAACAGCGGCGAGACCATATAGCCCACGACGCGATCTAAGAAACGACGGGTCTGTTGGGCATTGACCAGATCCATATTGATCTGCTCAGGATGCTCAAAGGCCTTTTTGATCGCATTCTTGGTGATTTCTGGATACTTGACGCGCCAGAACTGCTTACCGGCATTGTCCTTGGTGGACAGAATTTCCTTTAAATGCCAAGCAATAGCCTCACCTTCGCGGTCCAAGTCAGTTGCCAGATAGATAGCATCTGCTTCCTTGGCCAGCTTCTTGAGCTCTCTGACCACATCCGTCTTGTCAGGCATGATCTCATAATCAGCCTTCCAGCCGTTGAGCGGATCGATACCCATCTTGGTAAAGAGGGCACTTTGCTTTTGCTCTTCAGTCTGACGGGTGCGCTTACCAGTGGTAGTGGTAGCCTTCGTACCGGTCTTAGTCGCTCCGGCCGGCAGGTCACGGATGTGGCCCACGCTGGCCTTGACGATGTAGTTGTCACCCAAATAGCCATTGATAATCTTGGCTTTGGATGGCGACTCCACAATAACTAATGACTTACCCATAGCAATCCTCAATCAGGGTATCAGTGATCTGCCCAAAAAGCCTAAACAAAATAAATCTACCGCCCAGCCACAGGCACCAGATCCTAACCTAGCACAAGCGCCCACCGCTAAGCATAGCAGCGGATACCTGTCGCTAGCAGCAGACATCCGCCGCTGAAACCGTCCTTACTTCAAATGGAGGAAGGAAGGTTCATCGAGGGCCTCAAGCTCCGCGCGCGCTGCTGTAGCCAGCGCCCCCTTGCGCCCTAAAAAGGGCAAATACTTTTGCAGGAGATTACGCTTATCGGTCTTCTTGCGCTTGATCTTAAGCGCCGCCCCTTCGGTGAGCGCCACGCGCTGGGCAATGTACTCATCGGAGGTGGCGATATCATCGACTAAACCCAACTCCTTGGCGTCAAGCGCGAGCCAATGCTCACCGGTCGTGACCTTGGCCACATCAAGCTGTGGGCGATAGCGCAGCACTTGCTCCTTAAAGCGCTCATGCACCGCCTCAAGCTCTTCCTTGAACTTTTGACGGCCTTCTTCAGTGTTTTCACCAAAGACCGACAAGGTACGCTTGAATTTACCGGCGGTAATCTGCTCGTAGTCAACGTCATACTTGTTGAGCACCCGGCGGAAATTAGGAATACCAGCAATCACGCCAATCGAGCCGACGTAGGCAAAAGGCGCAGCCACGATCTTATTGGCCACACAGGCCATAAGGTAACCGCCGGAGGCGGCCACTTCATCGACCGTGACCGTCAGGAAAATATTGCGTGAGCGCAAGCGCTCTAACTGCGAGGCACAAAGACCGTAGCTATTGACCAGGCCGCCCGGCGAACACAGGTTGACGATCACCTCATCGTGCTCATCGGCTACCTCTAAGATGGCGTCGATCTTAAGGCGCAAGTCCTTAAACTCATGGCCCTTAGTCGAACCGCGAAAGTCGAGCACAAATAAGTTGCGCGGGCAAAATTCCCCGGCTTCACGCTTAGCGGCAATAGTGCTAATCAGTTCATTGCGCTCCTCGCGCTCCTTTTGCACCTTGCTCTTAAGGGCCTTCTTGTTATTGCTCTTCTTTTTAGCAGACGTCTCGCTTAAGCCCACGTCCTGCTCGCGTCGCTGCAGCGCCCGCTCAGGGTCTGCGGCCTTGACGCTCTTGGTCATCAGCTTATGGCGCTTGGCAAAGAGTTTCTTTAAGTCGACGGTGACTAAGCTCGAGACGCCCTCGCTTAAATTTTCACCCTTATTGTCCTTTTTGCGCGCCGAAAGGAGCAGAACCACAATCGGGAGGATGACGACGCCCACCACGATGAGCGTCTTGAGCAAGAAGCCAAAGATATCAAGCACAAAATCGATCACGACACTACCTCAGGATTAAGCTCAGTTAAGCCTCACCTTCGCCGGTATCCACGGCATCGGCCACCACTTGCGCTAAGCGCTCCTTGCTGCGCTCAGTAAGCTTGTCATCGGTGACCTGCAAGGCCGCAGCATGCGCCGCCTGACGCGACGATACCGAACGCATGTCCAGCAAGTCCTCGACCACGCGATCGCCCGAGTGCCCCTGTTCATCAGGTACCGCGCTCGGCTCAGCGACCTCAGGAGCTACCGCAGGCTTAGCCGCACCGAGCTCATTTTGCATCTTGGCACGACCGGCGTCGGTGATGGTGACATCATTTTCACCAATTACCACCAAGCGTTGCTTGTAGAGCATGCCCAAGGCCTTCTTGAACTTGCCCTTGGACAGCTGCAAGGTCGATTCAATCAGCGCTGGATCGCTCTTATCATTGAAGTCAAAGTGACCCTTGCGATAGTAGAGCGCCTTTAAGATATCAAGCGCGGCATGCTCAATACCCGATAAACCCACCTCTTGCAGCGAGACATCTAAACGGCCATCGGCACGAGCTTCCTTAATAAAGCCCTCATAGCGCTTGCCCATCGTTAAATGGCCCGGCTGCTCATCCTTGTAGATCAAGCCATAGACCTGGTCGTTGATGACCACGCGAAAGCCCAGTGGGGTGTGCGCCAGCGGCACAACCTTAACCTTTTGGTTGACCGTAAACTCGCCTTCGTGAGCGCGCTCTCTGATGTAATCATTAAAGCGCTGGGTGGCAAAGAGGCGGCCCATGGTGTCGATCGCGACATAGACCATCGCCGTATCACCCGCGCGCAGTGGCACACGCTGCTGCGCCACTGGGAACACCAGCTCCTTAGGGATGCCCATATCCAAGTAGGCAGTGCCGTTATTGATCGAATTGACGCGCAGGTTACCAAGCTGACCTAACTCGATAACCGGGCGGCGGGCGGTGGCCAGCACGCGGGCGCCATCCTTATAAAGGCAAACACGCAGCTCAGAACCTACAACCAAGCCCTCAGGCACCTGAGAGCGTGGCACGAATAGGGCGCCATGCTCAGCGGCGTTAACGAATACGCCCTTATCAGTGACCTCGGAGATCGGTAAGGACACCATGCGCCCTAAAGGCACCGAAGTTTCAAAGGTCTTGGTGACATCGATAATGGTGCGATTAGCGCCATAGCCCTGACCGCGTGGCGCGTTAGCTCCATGAGAGCGGCCCTCACGGAAACCGCGCTCATCACGAGCACCGCGCTCGAACTTGCCCCCGCGCTCAAACTTAGCGCCGCGCTCGAACTTATCTCCACGTGAGCCCCGAAAACCGCGCTCGTCACGCTCCCCACGGAAGCCACGCTCATCACGGTCACCACGGAAACCACGCTCGCTGCGCTCCCCACGGAAGCCACGCTCACTGCGCTCGCCGCGATAGCCGCGCTCATCGCGCTCGCCGCGAAAACCGCGCTCCCCACGCTCACTGCGGCCTTGATTAAAGGCGCTGCCTTTACGGGCGCTGAAAGGAACGGTTGAGGACTTGTACTCGCTTAAATCGCGCTTTGGGGTCGCGTTGTCCTGCGTGCCCTGAGCCCCACGGCCCTTGGCCTTTGCTTCTGCTTCATCACGAGCGGCAAAGCGCGACAGCTTAACTACGGTGCCACGCGCTGCTTTTAAGGACAACTTATTCGTTTCGGTCATATTTACCAGGTCTCATCGTATCCGCTCTCAGCTGCCTCTATATAAAGGAAGAGGACAGATCGAGCGCTAAACTCTGCCTGTGTCTTCACAGGTCTTTTTTTACTATGGTTGAGATTTTTGGGAATTGCAAATGATTTTGGAGGGGGCGCCTAAAAATAGTACCGAGCACTGGCGCGCTCACCCCCATCGTTTTAGGCGCAAATTCGCCCTTGAGTGACGATTGCGCCCCAACTTTTGGGGCACGCAATAAAAAATAGAATTATATTGTCCCAATTAGCCGCGAACTATGATGGGGCAATTTTGGAAGGATTGCGCCGTTAGGACTCAAGCCCCGTGCGGGCGGCCCTAAAATTCAGTTTTTTTTTTTGTTTTGTGGCCCCCACAAACGCAAAGAGCAGGCTTGTGACCTGCTCCTTGCTGTCCTAAGGACTTAACCTCGCGGTGCCACGGTACGTGGCAGCTTAGTTATACGCGTTGGAAATCAACGTGGATAACGCGGGAGGTAACTGGGTGACGCTGCATTGCGGTTGGCTTAACAACGACTTGGTTACCATCGAGATTTAAGGTTACGTTCTCGGTGAAGAAATCTGGCTTGGTGCAAGCCTGGATTAACTTCTTCTCGTCTAAGGTAACGCTTACAGTCTCTTGACCCTTAGCAACGATGATTGCTGGGATCTTCTCTTCGCGACGAAGGCGGCGGCTCGCACCTCTCCCCAGGTCATTGCGAAGTTCAACGTCTAAAGTAATAGCCATGATGAGATACTCTCGTATTGAAATGGTTACGCTAAAAGTCTGCGACCGGATCTTTTAGCCAGACATCGATGCCCAAAACCTAGTGCAGCAAAGCAAGAAGCTTAACAGCTTACGCACTTGCCAGTACCTCGCGGTAAGGACAAATGCTCTCTTGGTCTTAAGCCTAAAGACAACAAAAGCGCCCAAGGCGCTCTTATTAAATTCTGGTCGGTGATGAGGGATTCGAACCCCCGACCCACTGGTCCCAAACCAGTTGCGCTACCGGACTGCGCTAATCACCGACGGCGCACATTTTAGGGACAAGTGTGAGCCCTGTCAACTATTTTTTGCAAAAATTTTTTCGGTTCCACAAGCATCCCAGCAAAAAGCTAAAATAGGCCGTCTTGCTCAAGACCTAAGGCTCAAGCACCAGGTTTTGTCCCATCGTCTTGCTCAAGACTTACCAAGAATCATTTTGCCAGGAGCCATTATGACCACCACTTACGTGCGTCCATCCAAAGATGAGTCCTTTATGGAAATTGCCGAGTCCGTTTCCATGCGCTCGACCTGCCTGCGCCGCCGCTATGGGGCGGTCATTGTCTCCAAGGACGGCCGTATCGTCTCTACCGGCTACAACGGCGCCCCACGCCATAGAGCTAATTGCTCGGACTTAAACTCGTGCCTGCGCGATGAGCTCAAGATTAAGCCGGGCACCCACTACGAGCTGTGCCGCGCGGTGCACGCTGAGGCCAATGCCATTATCAATGGCAATCCGCTTGATATCATTGGCGGCACCCTCTACTTATGCGGCATTGATGCTCGCACCAATGGCCCAACCAAGAGTATTGAGCCATGCGCGATGTGCCAGCGCTTAATCCTCAATGCCCAGATTGCGCGCGTGGTGATGCGTGATGCCGACCGTCATTTAGTTGAGGTCAATCCTTTAGACTGGGACGACGACAGCGCTTTAATCGAAGAGCACCGCCGCAACCTGCTGGCCAAGAGCCACAGTGAAGAGGCTGGAACCGACGCCACCCCAGAGCACTCCTGCGGCTGTGGTTGTGGTCACTAAGTAAGGAGGCTTTCATGACTAACACCGCTGAGAACACCATTCGCGCCCAGCTCAACCTCTACCCAGCCATGATCTTCGATATGGATGGCACGGTCATGAACTCGGAGATTTGGCATCACAAGGCCTGGCAGCAAATGCTCAAGGACTTTGGTCTGCCTGAGCTCACCACCGCTGACCTCTACAGCTACGGCGGCATGCCGACCTTGGCGATCGCCCAGGCCGTGGTCAAGCGCTTCAACAGTGACGCTGATCCGCAGGCGATGACGGTACGCAAGGCTGAGCTCTACCGCAATGAGTTCATCAAGTACGCGACTCCATTCCCGAAGATCTGCGCCCTGCTCAAAGACCTACATGCGGCTGGTAAGCGCATTGCGATCGCCACCAGCTCCCATAATCATGAGGCGACCACCCTGCTGACCCAAAACGGCCTGATGCCTTACATCGATGCCTTGGTCACAGGAGAATTAGTCGCACGCGGCAAGCCTAATCCTGATATCTACCTGTTAGCCGCCGAGCGCCTCAAGGCTCAGCCGCAAGACTGCGTGGTCTTTGAGGACACCGTGATCGGCATGCAAGGCATTAAGAACGCGGGTATGGCTGCGGTTAAGGTCTTTGAAGGCGAGCTTGATTGCGATCATGTCATCACGCTTAATGAGCCATGGCCTAAGAAGGATTAAGTCTATGTTCACCACTGACCCTAAGGTCTTAGCCCGCATTGCCGCCGCCCAGGGCCTGATTTTCGATATGGACGGCACCATTATCGACTCTGAGGGCAATCACCATAAGGCCACCAACCACATGCTCAAGGACTTAGGTCTGCCACCACTTACGACCGAAGTCTTGGAATCGTACGCTGGCCTACCCGATAAGCCGATGTTCAGCGACATCCTCGCCCGCCTCCAGGCCGCTGGGGCTCTCACCCAAGAGCAAATCGCTAGTGATCCGCGCCTGACAATTGAGGCCTTAAGCCACACCAAGCGCCAGATCTACGAAGAAATTTACATGCCCCAAGACGTGCTCTATGCGAGCATGGCTGAGCTCATCCGCGACTGTGCCGCTCAAGGCAAGCGCCTGGCGCTGGCCACGAGCAGCCCCCGCACTCAGGCTGACTTCATCTTGCGCACCAGCAAGTTACAGCCTTACTTTGCCAGTGTCATCACCGGCGATATGGTGGAGCATGGCAAACCAGCTCCTGATATCTTCCTCTTGGCCGCCCAAAGCTTAAACCTCAAGCCTGAGGACTGCCTAGTATTTGAGGATGGCCAGCACGGCCTCAATGCCGCGAAAGCCGCCCATATCGATGCGCTGCACTGTCTCAACGGTGAGTTCCAGGCCTTCTACCCAGCCTAATCGACGTAGCTAAGCCCAGAACAACGAAGCGCGGCCGCTATGAGAGATACTCACAGCGACCGCGCTTTCGTGTTTTTTACCAAGGTCTGGTTTTAGGCCTTAAGGCGGGCCTTGAGCTCGTCAGGAAGCTTAGGCATAGCGCCGTTTTGGCCACAGACGTAGGCGGCAACTGCGACCGCAGTCTCGTGGGCGCGCTTGATAGCGCAGCCCTGGGCTAAGCCTACGATGAAGGTGGCGGTAAAGGAGTCACCGGCACCGACCGTGTCCACGACCTCAACCTTAGGGGTGGCTTCGTGGTTGTGCTCGCCCTTAACAAAGACGTCCGAGCCGTGCTCGCCACAGGTGTACACGAAGGTGTCAATGCCAAACTCGGCACGCAGCACTTGGTCGTAGAACTGCTGAGCGTTTAAGCTCTGATCCTTGCCGAAGATCCCTAAGACTACCGGCAACTCTTCGTCATTGCACTTAAAGGCGGTGCAGCGCTTCATGCCCGCTTCGAGCACTTCACGGTTGAAGTAGTCACGGCGCAGGTTGATATCAAAAACCTTGATCGAGTCTTGTGGCATGGCGTCTAAGAAGGCAGCAATGGTCTTACGCGAAGAGCCATCGGCTTGACGCTGGGCCAGCGAACCAAAGCAGCAAATATCGGTACGGCGAGCGGCCGCTAAGATCTCATAGGTCAGAGGAATGTGGTCATAAGCCGTATCTAAGGCAAACTCATAGCTTGGGACGCCACGCTCGTTTAAGGTCGCCTTGACGTAGCCCGTGATCTTGTTCGAACGAGGGGCTAAGACCTTAACCCCGTTCTCAGCCAAAATCTTTAAGGCCTCATCGCCGCGCTCGTCCTTACCGACGCTGCTGACCACTAAGGAATCGCAGCCTAACTGCATGGCATGGAATGCAAAGTTGGCTGGGGCACCACCCAGGCGTGGGCCTGCTGGTAAGACGTCCCATAAGATTTCGCCTAAACCGACGCAAGTAAGCTTAGCTTCTGACACTTCAAAATCCTCACAAACACACTAAGACCACTCACCAGCAAGCCTGTTGCAATCATATTGCAAGCCTGTCCTTGCTGGCTCTAAATTCTTGCTTCTGACCACCATGCCTAGCGTTGCACGACCTTAAAGCTTCTAGCCTGAGCGCGCCTGACCTTAGCCCTTATCGCCCTTAAAGCCCCTTAAGGCTCCTTAGAGTTCTTAAGGCTCCTCGACAATCTTTGGGAAGGTCGAGGCCGGACGCTGATCAATGCGATCGGAGTCGTAAGCGCGGCGCAGATTGCCATTGATGCTGCTGATGGTGTCCATGTCATCCTGTGAGAGCTCAAAGTTAAAGAGCTTTGAGTTCTCGATGATGCGCTCGGCATGAATCGACTTTGGAATGACCACAACGCCACGTTGGATATTCCAGCGCAAAATGACCTGAGCTGGGGTGACCTTGAGGTACTGCGCCAGCGAGGTAATGCGCGGATCGCTCATAATGGTCTGGCCCTCACCGCCTAAAGGCGAGTAGGCTTCAACCACGATATTGCGCTGACGGCAGAAGTTTAAGAGCTCATCCTCGCTATTTTGCGGGTGGCACTCCACTTGGTTCACTTGCGGCATCACGGTGGCACCAGCAGCAAACAGCTCCTCGATATGATGCTGCTTGAAGTTGGAGACACCAATGGCGCGGCATAAGCCTTCCTTTTGCAGCTGCTCTAACACCAAGTAGGCCTGAGCAAAGCCCTTAAACGGCCAGTGGAGCAAGAACAGGTCAACGTAATCAAGTCCCAAGCGCTCCAAGGACTGCTCTAAACCCCGCCGGGCATCGTCAAAGTCATCCTTCCACAGCTTGGTGGTAACAAAAATCTGATCGCGAGGCAGGGCGCTATCCTTAATGCCACGCCCGACACTGCGCTCATTGCAGTAAATACGGGCGGTATCGATCATGCGATAGCCATACTCTAATGCGGTGCGCACGGCCGAGCGCGTCTCTTCACCAGCTTGCGAGCGAAATACGCCCAGGCCCAAGAACGGCATCTTGACGCCATTGTTGAGTTCGAGCCAAGTCTTAGCGTCCATCATTACTCCTTCAAATCATGACGCCCGCCAGATGCGGGTCTTAGCTCTACATTATTAGGGCTTACGGCCTACAAGCCAAGAACTACGTGCACAAATTGGGTGATAACGCACTCTAAACCTCCAGCGTACCCTGCACCATGGCCTGATAGGCCTTAAGCAAGATCTCCGGGCGCACATCCTTTTGCGTCATGTGCTCACTTAAATAACGCCGATAGAGGCGCGAGTTAGCACAGCCATTAAACAGGCCCAAGAGATGACGACATAAGAAGTGCAGCGCCTTGCCTTCGCTTTGCAGCTGGGCGCCCAGCTCCACCATCGCGTCGAGCACCTGCTCCCTAGTTAAGACTGGAGCAGTGCTGGCAAAGAGGTCGCGGTCGACGGTGGCTAAGAGATATGGGTTATCGATGATGGCGCGGCCCAACATCACACCATCAACCCGCGTTAACTGGTCCTGACACTGCTCCATGGTGGTAATACCGCCATTGATGGTGACCTTAAGCTCAGGGAAGGCCGCCTTAATCTTATAAACACGCTCGTAATCAAGCGGCGGAATGGTGCGGTTCTCTTTAGGCGAGAGGCCATTTAACCACGCCTTACGGGCATGGATGATGATGTGACGGCAGCCGACCTCATAAATGGAGCCCATAAGCTTGAAGGTAAACTCCTCGCTGTCGAGCTCATCAACGCCAATACGGGTCTTAACTGAAACCGGTACATCTCCGGCGGCCTCAGCCATAGCCTGATAGCACTGAGCGATGAGCTCAGGGGTCTTCATCAAGATCGCCCCAAAGTTACCGCTTTGCACCTTATCTGAGGGGCAGCCCGCGTTTAAGTTAATGGCACTGTAACCATGGTCTACACCTACCTTGGTCGCCACCGCGAGCTTCTTAGGGTCAGCACTGCCTAATTGCAAGCAGCAGGGCAGCTCCTCATCCTTAAAGTCGATCAGGTAGTACTTCTCATGCACCAAGGCCTCAGCGGCGATCATCTCGGTGTAGAGCATACAGTGCTTGCTCATAACGCGCGCCATGCGGCGAAACACCGAGTCGGTGACATCGACCATGGGAGCGACGCTAAAGCGCTCGCTAGGTAAGAACGGGGCGGTAGATGAGTTAACAGTCATGAAGTCTAATCAAAGCTCCGAGCTGAGCGGCACCACGCGGCACCACTGTTGGTTGGAAACCACGCCCCTTTTGCAATTCTGATAACGAAACCCTGTTTTGCTGCAAATTTCTGCAAAACTTACTGGTGATCATTGTCGTCAACTCACCAGTTAAAAGCAAGCATTATCCGCGTAAAATTCAAGTTTTTCGTCAAAAATGAGAGACGTGACACAATTGGTGAAATGCAAAGCTTTGCAGCAAAACCTTAGAACAAAACTCACATATCTTGCAAAGATACTGCAAAGATTCTGAGCACAAAGCTCTAAGCGGCGTACTCCTTGCAGCAGGCAGCGTACCCACCAACCACAACAAGGAGCATCTTATGAGCTTTTTGCGCCAAATCTTCTTAGGCTTAACCTTCACCTTAGCTACCCTGGGCCTGACCGCGTGCGGTGATGGCCCCTCGGCCGACAACGCCAAGGAAGCGGCGATCAAGATTACCACAGCTTCCTATAATAACGATGTTGCCACCATCATGTCCTACTTCCCAGGGCAAGCTGACCTAAGCGCCGATGAAAAGGAAATGGCTGAAACCAAATTAGGCCAGATGCTCAAACTGAGCGCCATGTACGCACAAAAGCACGGCGGCGTGGCTAAGATCGAAGCCACGGACTGCATGATCTCGGAAAATGGCCGGGCTCTGGTCAACCTGCGCACCACCTTCAAGGACGGCACCACCAAGGACTCCGAAGCTAAGCTGCAATGGGATGAGGCCAGCTCAAGCTATAAAATCGAAAAATAATAGCCTCTAAAAATTTGATTGCCAGAATCTGGCAACGTGCTTTTCTACAATGGCAGGGAAAAGGCCCCCTCCTGGGGTCAGTCTTCATTTAGCATAAGGAGCTAATTATGTCCTGCCTACGCACCACGTTCTTGCGCGCTATCCGCACCATCTTCTTGAGCGCCACCTTGGCCTTAGCGGCCCTGACCTTAACCGCCTGCGGCGGTCCCTCGGAGAGCAAGGCCAAAGACACCGCCGTTGAGCTGATGACCGCAATGTACGAGAACGATCTGTCGGTGCTCATGGAGCACTTGCCAATTCCGAACGATCGCGCCCTTACTCCTACTGAAGAGGAGGCGGTCAAGACCAAGTTAGGTCAGATGAGCAGCGTGCTGCAGCTTGCTAGCACCGAGCGCGGTGGCATCGAAAAGTTTGAGGCTATTGACTATCGCGAGCGCAAGAACGGTGAAGTGGTAGTCAAAATGCGCACTCACTTTGGCGATGGCACCACCAATGACAGCAAGGTCGAGTTGATCTGGGACGAAGCCAAAGGCAAGTACACCTTCACCAAATAGAATTCATTACTCCTAAGTAACACTAGAACAAGGTCGCTGTGGCGACCTTTTTTCGCCCATGAGCAAGCACCGTTACCTTCTGGGATTAAGCCTCGTCAGCGCCCTCATTCTTTGCGCCCTAATTGCTGCGGTTACGCTGCGCCACGAGCTCCCAGAACCTGTAGCCAAACTCGAGCTTAATGCGCTGAGCTTACCTGAACTTCAGGTGGGCGATGTCATTGTGCGCCAAGGCGTGAGCGTCGATAGCGCCATCATTGCGCAGTTTAGCGCCAGCATCTATTCCCATGTCGGCATGGTGGCGCAAGTAGAACCTGAGATCACGGTGATTCATGCCACCACCGCTGATGATGCGGGCGCGCCGCACGCCGGTGTAGTCGAGGTGCCCTTGAGCGCCTTTGTCCATGAGTCCACCGCCATCGCGATCGTGCGCTTTCCCCTACCTGCTAATGCTTTAGCCCCGATTCAATCCTATCTGCGCAATAAGTTAGGCACTGAGTTTCGCTTGGATGCCTCCGCTGAGCGCAACTACTGCTCAACTATCGTGGCCGAAGCCTTAGCGCCGCATCTGACGCTTGAGCTCAAACCGATTTATCTGAGCTTGCCCCTTATTGATGGCGATTACCTCTTTCCCCAGGCCTTTGTCGACGAGCCCCACGGCCACATCATTTTTCGCTACCCAGAAACAAAGACAGCACCCCATTGAGTGCTGCCTTGTTAATTAGTTAACCACTGAGTACGCGCTAATCAGCGGAATTTGCACGATGGTGCTTGAAGCTCTTAACGAGCTTGCTCAGGCGCGATGGACCTAAGGCCAGACCCGAGGAGTCGGAGCTGCTGAAGTAATTGTTTTGCTCCAGATTTTCCCTGACGCTATCACATAGCCAGCGCTCTGAGAACAGTGGCAGCGGCACGGTAATCTCGCGTACCACCGCAGCTAAATTCTGCTCATGATCTGGGTTAGGATTCATCAGATAGCGGCCAATTGCCTCACCGACCTTGCGCATCTGCTCCTTAGAGATACCGCGCGTGGTCGCAGGTAAGGAGCTAAAGCGAATACCGTCAAACTTGATCATAGGATCGGCAGTTAAGACTTGGCACTCGCGCGCCATAATGCCCGAATCAGAGAGGTTCTCGATGGCACCACGGGCGCTTAAAGCGCACTTCTTGGCATCGGCAACCACAAAGTGCGAATCGGGTGCGCCGCCCACCAAGGTCATGCCCCCGGCCACTAAGCCCTCAGCTAAGGCCTTGGCATTTTCGACTACGGCTTGGCAGTAAGCACGATACTCCGGCGTTTGCATCTCTTGCAGACGCGCACCTAAGGCGGCCAATTCGCTTGAGCCTAAGCCACTGTGACCATTGCCAAAGGCGGCACGGTCGATGGCGTTAGCGAATTTATCCTTGCAGATAATGACCGAGCTGCGTGGACCTTGCAGCGCACCTTGCATGGTAAAGGTAACGATGTCGGCATGAGGCAGCGGCGACGGCATCACGCCTGCGGTGATAAGACCTGCTACCTGCGAGATATCACACCATAAAATCGAGTCATGCTCGTGAACAATGGCAGCCAGGCGCTCATAATCCACCGCATGAGGGTAGTTGATTGGCGACACGATGACCAAACGTGGCTGATACTCGCGTACCTGCTGCTCGATCATATCTAAATCCAGGCGCTGGGTCTGCGGATCTAAGCCGAAGTTGATGAAGCGGAACACCATCGACTCGCTATTGCAGTGCTCTTGCTTGCGCAGATCCAAGGACAAGACCACATCACCGCGCTGCACTAAGGCCTGGAACACGACGCGCGAGGCGACATCAATGGTGATGGACTTGAGGTTAGCGTGCTCGCCATGGAAGAGCTGGCACAGACGGTGCGCCACTAAGTACTCAAGATTGCCTTGAGTCGGGAAGGCGGTGTTATTGTGCTGCGTATTGACTAGCACATTGCCCATTGTGGCCGAGCACAAGGGCGAGATGCTGTTTTCATCCGGGATAAAGGATAAGGAATAATATTGACGCTCCAGTTCATGCTCAAAGAAATCATAGAGCTCGGAGTCGAAGCCACGAATGATATTTAGTAAATTCATACCGATCCCGCCGCCCTTGGCCGCAACTAGTGTCCTCAGGAGCTTGACTCAGCGGGACTTAGCCTCGACACAGTTTAAGCTGTACTGAGACTGACCCACCCTGAGATTAAGCCTGGGACTTAACCCTCACTTGGGTTTAACTAGCTGCGCAAAGCTCGCAGCCTCCATAACAAAAATCACCATCATTCCCCATGGTTTAACCTAAACCAACAAGCACTATATAAAGCGGGGAAGCTAGCAGTGCTCTCACCTCTTGCAAGGTTAGCACCTTCTTTTAGTGTACCCTATGGCGCCCGCGCAACCAACTACAGGCGCCGCAAAATTACCCAAAATTAATCTTAGGCTCCTAGGAACGACCTTAGGCTGCTCCTAGGATGCCCCTAGGACGGCACAGGGTCGTCCCGCTGGGAGCTGTTAGGCCTCCGGATAGAACGGCCATACCATTGGGATGATGAGCACGCAGATGATCAAGCTTAAGAAGACGAGCGGCACACCAATCTTGATGTAGTCGACAAACTTAAACTTACCTGGGCCCATAACCAAGGTATTAGGTGGCGTTGCTACTGGCGTGGTAAAGGCGCACGAGGCCGCAATCGCAATTGCCATTAATACTGGGTAAGGCGAGCACCCCATCTTATTGGCAATAGAAATGCCAATTGGGCAGAGCAAGGCGGCCGCCGCCGTATTGGACATAAACTGGGTCAGACCGCAGCTTAAGCAGAAGAGCACCAGCATGAACAGATATGGGCTTGGGTTGTCACCGACTAAACCTACCACCTCATCTGCGATCATAGCGCCCGCACCGGTCTTCTCTAAGGCGGTCGAAATCGGCAGCATACCGGCAAATAAGAAAATGGTAACCCAGTCAATACCTTGATAGGCCTTCTTCTCACTCAAGCAGCCAAAGAGCACGCAGGCTAAGGCGCCAATAATGGCAACCATTTCTTGGGTTAAGCCTGGAATGCCAAAAATCAGGCCCGCAATGACGAAGAGCAAAATGAGCAAACAGACAATGCGCGAGCGCGGGGTACCCGCAGACGAGACCGTGCTGACCGCACCGACGTCAGAGTAATTGTGCGGCAGGATGCGGCGCCCGATTAAGACCATGTAGATCACGCTCATAATCGAAAGCGGAATACCAATGGCTGCGAACTCAAAGAAGCCAAAAGGCTTGATGCCCGCCGCATCCAAGGCACCTGCGGCAATGATATTAGGTGGAGTACCGACCATGGTGATGGTGCCGCCGGTGTTAGCCGCAATCGCCAGGCCCATGAGCAGCGCCGAAGAAGGAATCTTGGCAGCCACGCAGATACCGATAATAACCGGCATCAAGCAAGCAACGGTACCAGTATTGGAGGCAAAGGACGACATCAAGATGGTTAAGCTCATAAGAGCGATCATCAAAGGTAGCTCCTTGGTGCCCACCTTCTTGACCACCGAATTACCTATGGTTTGCGCTAGTCCCGATTCTAGCATCGCCGCGCCCACCACAAACATACCGGCAAACAAGACAACCGTGGAGTTAGATAAACCCGAGAACACCTCTTTTGGGGTTAACACGCCTAAGAAGCCTAAGGCCACTGATGCGCCAATGGCGGTCACCGCCAAAGGAATCAGTTCGGTGACAAACAAGAAAGCCACCACGGCCAGAACGACCAGCGTGATGATTGCTTGCGAGTGATCCATGCCTCACCACCTTATTCTGAACCAAAAACAGCACTAAGAGTTAGTGCGCCATGGGCTGTGCTTTAGCTTTAGCGCATAATCCAAGCCCTAATGCATTATGATGCCCCCTTAAGGCAAAAGCTTGCGCGATATGTCAAAATTGCGATGCAAGCTGAAACTTTTTCCTCATAGGTTGCGTATGGACCCAAACTTAGTCAAAATCATCTCTTGCCTTGGAGCGGCCCTCGTCATCTGCGTCATCTTCCGCTGTGCTTTTGCTCACAAGCGCGAGCAGTGGTTCGCGCGCACCGCCTCCACCATCTTCAACCAGCGCGGCGCCTTAGGTTCCTACCTATCCTTGGGCTATCCCAAGACTTGGCAGGGCGCCTTGGTAACCCTAGCCCAGCTCATTCTCATCGTGGGGGCATGCGCCCTCATCTGGGCCTAAAAGCAACGCCCCCTAATCTGGGCTTAAAAGCTACGACCCCTAATCTGGGTTTAAAGGAAATGGGCCTAAATCTGTCCTAACTCAACTGCGTTAAGCTGTGCGCCTACCTACGGTGGGAGTGGTATGGCAATGTAAACTTGGTCCCCACGAGTGACTTTGGGTGTGAAGTGCGACCTTGGGCGTCAAATACGATTTTTGTCCTTTTCCCATCAGCTAGGATCCGCTAAAATTGCGCTTATGAATGAGATTTACGCCCCGGCGGGCACGGGCACAGAAAATCTTATTCTTTTCACTTGTTGGTTGTGGTCAGCCTTTCCGAGATCGTTTGCAGCATGCTTAATATTAAAGTCACCAATCGTATGTCGCATGAGGACTTTGTTGCCTTAACACAAGCATCCCCATACATTTTGCCCAAGCGACATATCATTGCGGTGACCGCCACCATCGTTTTGTGCACGGCGCTGGTGCTGCCTATGCCGACTACTTGGACCAAGTTCTTTGATGACTCCCCAGCCTCTGATCCCCAGAGCCAAGTCTATTTAAGCCAAAACCAAGACACGGTTGAGGTCGATGACTCCGTCATTGCCCATAACGAAAATTACGAAGACTACGACATCCCAAGCTCGGCCTTTACCCAAGATGATGCGGAGACGAGCGGCGAGGCAAGCACCCTGGCCGAGCATGCTGGCTCATGGCAAGAGGGCACTTTAGCGGCCTTACCTGCTAACGCCAACACTGAGCAAGTGGCTGCGACCGTCAGATCCTTAGCCCATGCCCAAAATTCGGTGCAAGCTAAGTCCTTGAGCGCGGGCGCCTCGGCCAATCGCACCGAAATTCACGCCGGTAACTTAGCCCAAAACCACCCAGCCTCCGCCGGAGGTGATAGTGGCGTCACCTTAGATCCGCAAGGAAATAGCACCTTAAAGGAATTTGACGCCAGCGCTGGGGCTGACACCAGTAGCGCCATGAGCCTTAGTGTGGCCCGTCCTCACGGCAAGTGGTATCAGACTAAGGTGGAGTCAGGCGATAGCTTTGCCGCGATTTTCGCGCAACTGGGTCTGCCTTACGCCACCTTAAATCGCATTACCAAGGTCGCCGACGAGACTGAGCTCATCTTAAAGGTGGGTGATCCAATTTACTTCTTAGTCGACGCCGACAATGTGGTCTTAGAGCTGGTCAAGCCTATCACCTCGACCCAGCAGGTACGCTTTACTCGCGCTAACGCCAGCGCCGACTTCGTCGCCATTCATGAAAGCGCCGGAGCCCAGCTCATAGCGGTTAACGATGAGCAAGGTCAGCCGCTGCAAGAAGGCGCGAGCTTAAAGCCGGGTGCCACTACGGCCGACATCCTAGCGGCGATCGCAGCGCTACCAGACGCTCAGACCATGCCTTTAGCTCAGAGCACGGCCGCCGCGCGCCAAGAGCAAGCTGAGCAAAAAGCCAAGCAACTGGCTGCCGCCCAAGCTGCGCGCGACAAGGCCAATAACACTAACTTAAATCGCCCGCGCCTGGTAATCAATGAGATTGAGCGCGGCGAGACCTTTGCTGAAGCCGGTCATCGTGCCGGGCTCACCCCAACGGAAATCAAGACCATTGAGCGCATCTTCGCCGCCCGCTTCAAGCTCGATAAGATGCAGCCGGGCGATACTTTCCGCGTCCTTTTTGACGGCATTGGCACCAAGGCCCTGATTTCAGCTGTGTCCTTGAACACCAGCCAGGGGCGCTTTGAGTCCTTTATGAACCCTGATGACCACAATTACTACGGCGAAAATGAGTTCACCCCAACGGCCGGTATCTTCCGTCGCTTCCCGCTCGCAGGTGAAATCAAGATTAACTCCAACTTCAATCCGCACCGCCGCCACCCGGTCACCAAGCGCATTGCGCCGCATAACGGCGTGGACTTTAAGGCTCCAGTTGGCACTCCGGTCTATGCTCCGGCCGATGGCGAGGTCACTTTCTCGGGCTATCAGCGTGCAGCCGGTTACTACGTCATCATCAAGCACCAGAGCAATTACTCCACGGTCTATATGCACCTGTCAAAGTCTGAGGTTAAACGCGGCCAACAGGTGCGCGTAGGTCAGATCATTGCGCGCTCGGGCAATACCGGCCGCACCACCGGTCCGCACTTACACTATGAGATCCGCGTCAACGACCGCCCGGTTAACCCGCTCAAGGTCAAGCTGCCGACAGCAACCCATCCAAATCTTGCCCGTGAGCAGCGTGAGATGTTCGCCAACAACGTCAAAATCTTGCGCCAAGACCTCAATAACGATCAGCTCGCCCAAGTCGCACCATAGCTTCTCGTTAGAGGATCAAGCCTTAACCAATGCGCCGCCTGGCCCTTAACGCCGCGAACGGGCACCGCGATCGGACGGTCTTGGACTTATGCTGTCTAGAACGCGCCGTGCGCTCTAACAGCATGTTTACGTGCGCCTACAAGCGGGTACGCCACCGCACTATGCCTTTTTTAAGGCAGCGGCGGCACGAGCCGTTAAAGTAATACTGCACTCATTGGCGCACGATCAACGCGCAATGTTTGTTAATAAGCTCACAGCGTATTGGCTCTTGGGGCACAGCTTTTGCGATGCGGGCTATAATGAGGGCCAATTTACGGTGGGATACCCGAGCTCACATAAGCTGAGAGCAGGTGGCCCCCAAGGGAGCATACTCTAAGCCCTAATCTGCTGAGGCGTTGCCGGGCGAGAGCTATTGAGAGTTGAGACTGAAGCCATGTTTTATTCCACTAACCTGTCCAGAGAAGCCAGTACGCTGACTAAGTGGCTGGTCTCTATTCCCTCAGTCGCCCATGCCAAAGGTCCATCGCTCATCAATCAGGCTATCTACGAAGGCCTGCGCGAGTTCCCTTACTTCAAGAACCACCCGGAGCATTTGAGCTTAATCCCCCACGTCGATGCCAATTTCGACGATGAGGATCTGCCGCCGCGCCACACCAAAAGCTCAGTGGTGGCCTTGGTCAAAAGCTTAGAGGAGGTCAGTGACACCTTAGTCTTACTGTGTGACACCGACACCTCAAGTCCCTATCACTATGGCATGTTCAAGGGCTCGTCCACCAGCTGCGACGATCTTGCCCTCAAGCTGCGCCAATTAGCCGAGCAAGGCGCGGTCAGCTCCAAGATTGAGGAAATCTTAAAGAGCGACAGCGGTCTCTTTGGTTTAGGCATTTTAGAGAGCAAGTGTGCCACCGGCGCCATGATCGCGGTGTTAAAGGAGCTCTCGGACAATTACGTCCACTTAAACCTCAACATTCTTTTTGTCTGCACCTGCGAAAGCTCAATCCAGCATCGTGGTATCAAGCAGTGCATCCCCTTCATTGAGCAGCTGTGCCACAACGAAAATCTCGCGCTGCGCCTCGCGGTCAACGCCAAGCCCAATACCCCGGTTAACCGCCAGGACCGTGGCCTGCACCTCTATTCAGGCAGCTATGGCAAGATTGAGCCATCGTTCTACATCATTGGTAGCAGCGCCACCGCTTTTCGCCCTTATGACGGCTTTTCCGCTTCGATCATCGCCTCGGAATTAATCCGCGAGCTCGAATTAAATCCAAAGCTGACCCAGCGTCTGCACCATAAGCCTTTAGTGCCGACCTTTGATTCCTTGCGTGTCAAGGAATTTGGCAAGGACTTCAGCCCTGACGGTATGCAGGTCAGCTTTAGTCTGCCCCTGTTAGACCTCAACCTCGGCGACTTATTGGAAATCTTAAAGGAAGTTGCCGCGACCGCGATTGAGCATGCCGCCGAATTGGTCGATCACCGCGAGTCAAGCTACGCCCAGCTCATGCACGAGGACTTTATTCCTGAGGCCAAGGATGCTGAGGTCATTTCCTTCTCGGACTTAGTGGAGCGGGCGCGCCACAATTTCTCGGGTAATCTCGATAAGGCGCTCTCGGGCATGGTGCAAAAGTGCCGTCACGAAGGCCTGTCCTTACACCAAGCCAGCATCACCATCATCGAGCGCTTAAATGAGATCGCGCGCCTACCACGTCCTTCGATTGTCATTTACTACACCGACAATTACGTGCCGCCGATGAGCCTCGAGCCAAGCGCCAGCAAGGATCGCGAGCTCTTTATGTTGCTTGAGGGCTTACTTGCGCGCATGCACGGCTCAAGCCCATTTAATCCGACCTTGGTGCCTTACTACGCCCCGACCGATGGTAACTTCTTGCGTCCGGTCGGCCATGAGGCGGCCTTTAACACCTTAAACGAAGAGTGTCCGGTTAGAGCCCAGGAGCTGACCACCCTCAACGTCCCAACCATCACTATCGGCATTCAAGGCGATGATCTGACGCAGCTTACTGAGCACGTCACGCGTGACATGTGCGAGTATTTGCCTAAATTCCTCCTCAACTTGGTCGACTTATTAGCGCAACCTGAAAATGCCTTAGGTCTTGCCTACCACAGCGATGTCGAGCATCAATTAGCTGAGCTCGGGCGACGCGCTGAGTCCATTGCCAATGCCTCGGTCCGCGAAATCCAGACCATCAACCAGCAAAACGCGAGCACCGGCTTCTATGCTCAGGTCAACCAAGGCACCCTCACGCCGCACTCGCTTTCGACCTTCCTGCGTCAATTCCAGCAAGGCGAGCCTGGCACTTTACAACGCCAGGAAGCTCAGCTCAGCCTGCCGCTTAACCCTGATACCAGTAAAGACAATAGCGCTGAGTTTACCCCTGAGACCGAACTTATCACCGTTACCCCAGCCGAGGTAGTGGTAACTCAGCCTACACCGCAAGAAGAGCCAGAGGCCAAAGCCGAGGAGACCGCCCCACAAGAGCTCCAGCTTGAGCTCAAACCAGAAGAAGAGGCCAAGAGCGTCAAGGGCAACAAGGCCGTCCGTGCCGTTAAAAGCCTGTTTAAGAAGGCCCAAGAAGCCAAGCAGGCCTTAGAGGACAATATTCAGGAAAGCTCGGTCGAGCAAGCGGCTGATGCCCCGATCAGCCTGGTCGCCGGTCACCACTATAAGGGCACCAACAAGCCAAACGGCGCCGCACCAACTGGCCCTAGTGCCATTGATGTGGCCTTAGAGGCGGCCAGTGCCATTGCCCAAATGGCCAACCCAGACCAGCCCGACCCAAGCACCCAAGAGCCCGCCGACATCGATCGCTTAGCTCCGTTTACCCACGCCCCTCAGCCCGAGGCCAAGCCTTTGGCTGAATCTAAGCCTGAGGTAAAGGTTGAGGCCAAGCCTGACTTGGTAGCCGAACCTACCGCCGCAGCTGAGGAAGACGAAAGCGCCGCGCTTATCGTCACCCCGGTAGCATCGGTAGTCGCACCAGCGCCTGAAGCCACCAGCGCCGAGCCTAAATCCAAGCAAGCCAAGGGCAAGAAGAAAAAGAAGGGCGCCAAGCGCAAGGCAGCTGCCGAGCTCAAGACCACGCCACAGGCTGCTAAGACCAAGCCAACCAGCGCAGAGGCTCAAGCTGCAGCAGCTGAGAGTGCCCGGGCCAAGGCGCCAACTGCCAGCACGCAATTAGCCGCTGCCGACACTAAGCCTGCCGCGCAGCCTGCACAGGACAGCACGCCAGAACCTGCCGCAGCAGCTCCGGCTTCCCAGCCAGCCGCAAGCAAGGCAGAACCTGAGGCTCCATTAGAGCAAGCACAACCAGAAGCAGCTGTCCCTGAGGCAAGTGCCCCGACCGCTGAGGCTGAAGCAGTACCTGCTGCTGCCCCAGACAAGGGTGCGGACCAACCTCAAGCCACGCCTGAGTCACAGCCGTATGAGCAAGAGCGCGCTGAAACTACCCCTAAGGAGGAGAGCGCGGTCACTGCACCTGAGCCTAAGGCTGAGCATGCCGAGCCTAAACCACAGGCTGAGAGTGAAGCTGCCCCTAAGGCAGACTCTGCCGCTAGCGCCAGCACTCAGGATACTGAACAGCAGCCTGAGCCAGTAGCCCCTACTACCGAATCCAAGGACGCTGAGACTCAAGCTACTGAGTCTGATGCCGCACAAGCTGCGCCTGTCGAAGACATGGCCGTTGAGCACCAGCCTGAGGAAGCTCAGTCAGCCGAACAAGTAACTGAGCCTAGCACCCAGGATCAACACGACCAGCCTGAAGACGTTACCAAGACTGAGTCAATCACTGAGTCTGAACCGGTCGAGCCAACTAAGGACGAGTCCAGTGAGCACACAGCGGAAGTTGCGCCTGAGCCTGAGACTCCAGCCGATGCGCCAGCTACCAGCAAGAGTGCCGAGCTTGCAAGTGAAGCTCAGCCAGTCGATCTCACTGACAACAAGGGCAATCTTACCCCTGAGGACTTCTTTGCAGCCTTAGCCGCCGCGCCAGTCGCTTCGAAGGCGCAAGCTCCAGCTGAAAAGCAAGCAGAACCTTCGACCTCAGGCCCAAGTGGCTTCTTTGCCCAGGCCTTAGCCGCTACTACCAAGGCTCCAGAGCCTGCTGCGGACAATGCTGCCGCTCCCGAGAGTGCTCAGACCGAAGAAACTCCTGCTGTCGCAGAGACTGAAGAGGCCGCTGTTACCGCTACTGCCCCTGAGGCCTCAGAGGCAGAGACTCAGCGCGAACCAGAGTCTGTTCCAGAAAGCGGTGCTGAGACCACCTTAGCAAGTGACACCGTGCTCGCTTCTGAGAGCGGCGCTGAAGTCACCTCTGAGAATGATGCCGAAGTCGCTCCTGAGAGCGGTACTGAAACCGCACCAGAGAGCAGTGCTGAAGTCGCCTCTGAGAGCGGCGCTGAAGTCACACCTGAGAGCGGCGCTGAGGTCACCCCTGAGAGTGGTGCCGAAATCTCACCAGAAAGCGGTACTGAAGTCGCCCCTGAGCGTGGTACCGAAATCGCTTCTGAGAGCGGTGCTGAAGTCGCCTCTGAGAGCGACGCTGAAGTCACCCCTGAGCGTGGTACCGAAATCGCTTCTGAGAGCGGTGCTGAAGTCGCCTCTGAGAGCGACGCTGAAGTCACCCCT
>CALXOW010000005.1 GCA_944390115.1 uncultured Anaerobiospirillum sp. | reverse complement strand
TGGCATATAATGGCTTATATATCGTATTTAGCTTTAACTGCGTGCCTTTTTGCGTATAACCTTCAGGGAGTTTGAGTACTTACATAAAGCTTGTAATCTTAACGACGGCAACGCCTGTGCGGTGCTTGGATCGATGTTCTTGGATGGAGAAGGAGTTGAACACAACCTATCTGAAGCAATCAACCTATTGCAAAAAGGTTGTGAACTTAATAATGGCAGTGCTTGTACATTTCTCGGAGAGATATACTTGGAAGGAAATGGCGTTGAACAAAACATATCCAAAGCGCAAAGTCTATATCATAAAGGATGCGATTTTGGCAATATTGATGCCTGTGTTAAGCTAGGATCATTGTACTATTTGGGTGATAGGGTAGATAAAAACCTTTTAAAATCGGCAAGCTACTTACAAAAGCTTGTAATCTTAACGATGGTGAATCTTGTGCGGTACTTGGATCAATGTTCTTGAATGGAGAAGGAGTTGAACACAACCTTTCTGAAGCAGCCCGTTTATTAGAAAAAAGTTGCAAGCTTAATTTTGATAAGGCCTGTGAATGGCTCAAGTGACAAGTTAGATCCATAGCATGTCTTTTATTATCGTCGGCGGATTGTTTGCAATTTACCTTCTTCAATATATTATACATTTTTCGCGTTAAGTAAAGGCATGTTAACCGCAGAGCAAAGCACTGCAGCCCCTAGCACCACCAACGGAGGCAACTATGGAACTCTACATGATTATCATGTTTTTCATACTCTTCGGCGCATTCGCGTACATGATTAAGTAAAGAATGCGCAACAGCATCTTTAGTGATGCTTTGAAGCAAAAGCGAAAATACAGTGGGCTAATAAAATTGGCTCACTGTAGCTTTGTTTTTATTGTCTCTACATAACTTAATTATATTACAATTATTTTCTCTTTAAGAAAAAAGCTCGCCTCATGTTCGGAATACTTGCAATAGCAACCATCATAATTGGCGTAAGCATCCCTGTTATATTGTATCTCATTTTTAATGAGTGGCATTCGACAACAATTGCATTAAACAGGTCAAATATCAACAAATCCAGCCAATGAGGCAGCAATGGAATTTTTTGTAATATTGCACTTTGTGTTAATCTGCTTAGGCTTTGCCTATCTCGTTAAATAAGATCATGCAGGCCGCACAGCACCCCCTGCCACCTCAAGCCAACTAAACGGAGGCTCACATGGAACTCTACGTTTTCCTCATGTTCTGCCTGATCTTTGGCGCCTTCGCCTACATGATCAAGTGATAGCCCTCAGGTCGTGGCTCTGAGCAGCTGAGGGCTGCTTGCTGCGGAGTGTGCCGTCTGCGCTGAGCGTGACTGGGCTTAGGCGAGGTCGGCGCTAAAGGCTTTGAGCCAGGCGCGCACAATCGCCTGCGGGGCGCGGGCTGGGATGAGCGGTGGGCGATCTTCGATGTAGCGCAGTTTGTCCATGGCATCAAACAGGTGATCGCATTGTAGGCGCATTAAGATCTGTGCCGTTTGCTCCGGATTGGGCCCGGCGTACTTGATTAATGGCAGCTGGCTGACCTCAACGTAGGCCTTGTACTTTAAGATCTCCAAGATGAGCTCGGAGAAGAGTCGTCCTTGCAGCGGCTTAGGTAAGTCCTTTAAGGCCTGAATGACCCCATTGCCAAAGCGGTCGCCACCCATAATGGCGTTGATGAGCTGCTGTACTACGGCAATAGCTTTGAGGTCGGTGCCGTCTAGGAGCATCCGCATGGCCGACAGCGGCGCGGAGGAATTGAGTGCTAAGGCGATCTCCGCACGCGGCGGGGTAATGGGCTGCGCAAGTCCTGGGCACTTGGCGCGGGCCTCCTCGGCCTCTTGCAGGTAAGCAGAGCCGTCTTCATCGTCGACACGTCGAATGACCACCGGCTGTTGGTTGGCCGGGTTCAGCAGGAAGCCTAGCGCCAGGTCGGTCGGAACATCCCGCAGTACCATCTTGGTAGCACGCGATAAGATGGTCGGTAAGAGCGACTCTAAGCTCTTGGTCACCATCAAAATGAGGCTATTAGGGCTTGGCTCCTCAAAGGTCTTTAAGATGGCATTGGCCGCTCCAACTAACATCGACTCCGCCCCTGAGATAATTACGACCTTGCCGCGACCGCCTAAGACAGGGGACTCGTTTAAGAAGTCCGTAATCTTACGCATGGTGTCAATGCGCATGGTGCGACGGCTCGCGCCGGTGGGCTCACTGCGGGCAATTAAGCCCGAGCAATCGTAGGTGAAATCAAGCTCGTTATCGGCTTCATCAGCGGTGGAGGTGTAGGCGACCTTGAGGTCTTGGTGCATTAAGCGCTTAAAGGCTGCGCACGAGCGGCATACGCCGCAGGGGCCATGCTCCTTGGGGTCATGGCACAAATAGTACTGAGCCATGGCAAGAGCCAGCTCATTACCCCCTAAGCCCTCAACACCTGAGATGATAACGGAGTTAGGTAAGCGGCCTTGTCGTAAGGCGGCGACAAATTGCGCAAAATAGGGCTCAAGCCAAGGATGCAGCATTTTTCTTCTTTACCTCCTTGCGCTTAAAGCTTTGCGCCCAGGCGCTCATTGAGCACCTGCTCAACCTGAGCGCTGACCTGAGCCAGCTCTTGAGTGCCATCGATTAGGGCCACCTGCTCGGGATGGCTTAAGGCATATTCCCTAAAGCCGGTGCGAATGCGCTCAAAGAACGCCGTGCCCGCCTGTTCGATGCGATCGGCCTTGCCACGGGCGCGCATGCGCGCCATGCCTACTTCCACTGGGACATCTAAGAGTAAGGTCAAGTCAGGGGCAAAGTCACCGATGGCGACCTGACGTAAGGCCGCAATTTCCGCTAAGGGAATCCCGCGTCCGGCGCCTTGGTAGGCAAGCGTGGAGAGATCAAAGCGATCGGAGATGACGACCTTGCCTTGCGCTAAGCTTGGCTTAATCAGCGTCTCCACTAGCTGAGCGCGCGCCGCGTACATTAAGAGCAGCTCGCTCTTATCGCACAGGTCTTCATCAGGATCCTTAGTTAGGAGCACCGACCGAATTTGCTCGGCGAGCTTAGTGCCGCCCGGCTCACGCGTGCACACCACGTCATAGCCGCGCTGACGAAAGAAATCCGCGACTACTGGGACTTGGGTGCTCTTACCCGAGCCCTCGCCCCCTTCTAAGGTGATAAAGAAACCGCGCTGCGCCATAAGGCTATCTCCCTGCCAAAGCTCAAATTCGGCTTAATTTAGCAAAGCCCCCTAAACGGGGCAAGCTCATTGCCCCGCTTTTATCCCTACCAGCGACTCCAACAATTACCCTGGCCGATTGCCGCTGACTTGCCTGCGGGCGGCTCCCGCAAGAAGCCTTACTGAAGTCTCCTTGCTGATGACCGCTGCCGTTACCCGGCCAGTGCTTGCGCTCTAACTGGCTTTGTTGTGGTTTGTTATCCCTACCGAACCGTAGCTGCGTACCCGTACTAAATGGCGCATCAGCTATTGTTCCAGGCTCTTCTTATAGGCGCGCACCGCACGGCGGTACTCACGGACCGCTTTATTGTGCTGGGCTAAGGTCTCCGAGAAGACGTGACCGTCATCAGGATCTGGTCCCTTGGCGACAAAGTACAGAGCCTTGGTGCTGGCCGGATGTAGCACGGCCATAATGGAGCTCTCGGACGGCATGGCAATTGGGGTCGGTGGCAAACCGGCGCGGGTATAGGTGTTATAAGGGGTGTCACGCTTAAGCTGGGAGCGTAACAGTGGTCCTCTAAAGTCTGGGGATACGCCATACATGACCGCAGGATCAGTCTGGAGCATCATGCCCTTGCGCAGGCGATTTAAGAAGACACCGGCGATCAAGGTACGCTCCTCCTCTAAGGAACTCTCGCGCTCCACCAAGGAGGCCATAATCAGCACTTGGTATGGGGTTGAGACCACCTTATCGATGCTTTGGTCGCGCTCTAAGTATTGCTCGCGCATGAAGTAGGCCATCTTGGTTAAAGCTTGCGCAAGTAGCCAACTGGCTTGCGTCTTACCCGGCTCATACTCATAGGTGGCAGGCATCAGCAAGCCTTCAAAATTATCGTGAGCACCCCCAATCGCGCGCAGTAAGCTATCGTCACCGCTTTCCTTGGTTAAGACCGAGGTGATGAAGTCACGCGGATCCGCAAAGACCTTCGCTAAGGCCTGATCTTGCACTAACTCCGTGCGGGCTAATAAACGGCGCTCGACCATCGAGACGGTCATGCCTTCGATTAAGGCGATAGTAGGCAGCTTAATCTTGATGATATTGCCCTCACGCATGTCCGCTAAGATCTGGGGCAAGGTCTTAGTGCCATCGATGAGGTATGGGCCCTTTTGGATGACTGGGTACTCTAGGTGATGGAGCTTAACCCAGAGGCTGACCACGCGCTGAAGATACGCCCCGCCCGTTAAGTCGCGCACTACGCTTTGTAAGGTCGCGCCTTCCTTGAGCTCATAAGGCTCACTTTGAGCCGGAACCACCAAGGTATCGATACTCTGTAAGTCTCGATAGACCTTAAAGGCCGCACCGCCCAACACTAAGAGACCCAAGAGCACCACCAGCATGAGGTAGAACCAAATGCTGTGCTGCTTTTTCGGCTTGGGGGCAGGTGGAATATGGGGCTTACGCCCTTGAGATGCGCCCTGACTCATGCCTTACCTCCACGGCCTTCAACCAAGAAAAAACAAACCCTAAAACTAATACACAGGACTGACACGCCCGTGACGGCTTCACAGCCAAAGCCTCAAATTAATCGGGCGCCGACAGCTTGTCAAATCAATTCACTCAAGTCTGTGAACTTATGCTGAGCACGAAGGCCTAGTTTACCCTGATTGAGGCCGCTCCACCGTAAAGTACGGGCCAAACCGCTGTAAAGTACCGCCCCAGCCGCCCAAAATACCGCCCCGGCCACCTAAAGTACGGGCTCTACCAACGAAAAGTGCCGCCCCAGCCAGCGTAAAGTGTCAGGCCTACCAGCGTAAAGTGCGGGCCAAAGCGGGGCAGTGACGCCCCCAAAGCGCAAAATAGGCCATGTCTATCGGGAAAATTAAGGTAAAATCACTTGCTACTTAGCAGAGCTAGGCCCATCACGGCGCTTAGGTCACGCTATGCCCAATTAAGTCGGTAGAGTTAAAGCAGCTCAGGTAAGAGTCTGAGGTAAGAGCTGACAGAATGGCAGGCAATAAAACCTGCTGACAAGAGCGCTTTAAGCAAGCGCTGTGGTCTGCTCTCAGGTTTTAGCACCTGCCCCCTCTCTTGCTTAATTGGGCATAGCACACCTAAGGAAACGCCGTGCCAGGCTGCCTGCGTTCCTTAACACTTTGAGCGAGAGTTCTTGACTTTCATGGACATGGATAAGACCTACCAACCGGAAAATTTTGAAAGCAAAATTTACCAGAATTGGGAAGAGCAAGGCTTCTTCAAGCCTAATGGCGACACCACCAAGAGTGCATTCTCAATTGCCCTGCCACCACCTAATGTGACGGGTTCGCTGCACATGGGCCATGCTTTCCAGCAGACCATCATGGACAGCTTAATTCGCTACCACCGCATGAAGGGTGACAACACCTTATGGCAATGTGGTACCGACCACGCTGGTATCGCCACCCAAATGGTGGTCGAGCGCAAGTTAGCAGCCGAAGAAGGCTTAACCCGTCATGACTTAGGTCGTGAGGAGTTTATCCGCCGTATTTGGCAGTGGAAGGAGCAATCCGGCGGCACTATTACCCGTCAGATGCGCCGCTTAGGCGACTCGGTTGACTGGACCCGTGAGCGCTTCACCATGGATGAAGGCTTATCGCGTGCTGTACTCGAGGTCTTTGTCCGTCTCTACGACGAGGACTTAATCTATCGCGGCAAGCGCTTAGTTAACTGGGATCCAAAGCTGCGTACTGCGATCTCTGACCTTGAGGTTGAGAACCGCGAGGTTAAGGGCTCGATGTGGTACATCCGCTACCCATTAGCTGATGGCTTAAAGACGAAGGAAGGTAAGGACTACCTCTTAGTCGCTACTACCCGTCCTGAGACCTTATTAGGTGATACCGCCGTTGCCGTAAACCCAGAGGACACCCGCTTTAACGACTTAGTGGGCAAGTTCTTAGTGCTGCCATTAGTGGGCCGTCGCATCCCAATCGTCGCCGATGAGCACGCTAATATGGAGACTGGTACCGGCTGCGTTAAGATCACCCCAGCTCACGACTTCAACGACTATGCGGTCGGTAAGCGTCACAACCTGCCAATGGTCAACATCTTCACTGAAGATGCCGCCGTCCGTCAGAGCGCTGAGGTCTGCAACTCCAATGGTGAGCCATCCACCGAGACCACTGACTTCATCCCTGAGGCTTATCGTGGCTTAGATCGCTTCAAGGCCCGTGACGTCATCTTACAGGACTTAGAGGCTCAAGGTCTGTTAGACCACATCGAAGACCACACCTTAGCCCAGCCATTTGGTGACCGTGGTGGTGTGCCAATTGAGCCAATGCTCACCGACCAGTGGTATGTCCGCGCCCAGGTCTTAGGCAAGGAAGCCTTAGAGGCCGTTGAAGATGGCCGAATCAAGTTCGTCCCAGCCCAGTACACCAATATGTACTATTCCTGGATGCGCGACCTGCAAGACTGGTGTATTTCGCGCCAGCTGTGGTGGGGTCACCGCATTCCTGCTTGGTACGACGAGCAAGGCAAGGTCTATGTCGCCCGCAATGAGGACGAGGTCCGTCAAAAGTACCACTTAGGTGCTGACGTCACCTTAACCCAAGATCCAGACGTCTTAGACACCTGGTTTAGCTCGGCCTTATGGACCTTCTCGACCTTAGGTTGGCCCGACAATACTGACGCCCTGAAGATGTATCACCCAACCTCCGTACTGGTTACGGGCTTTGACATCATCTTCTTCTGGGTCGCCCGCATGATCATGATGACCATGCACTTCATGAAGAATGAGGATGGCACCAGCCAAGTCCCATTCCACACCGTCTATGTCACCGGCCTGATTCGTGACGAAGAAGGTCAGAAGATGTCGAAGTCTAAGGGCAACGTCTTAGACCCAATCGATATGATCGACGGTATCAGCGCCGACGACTTAGTGGCCAAGCGCACCTCGAACATGATGCAACCGCAGATTGCCGAGAAGATCGCCAAGCGCACCCGCAAACAGTTCAAGGACGGTATCGCCCCACACGGCACCGATGCACTCAGATTTACCCTGTGTGCCCTGGCTTCCAACGGCCGCGACATCAACTGGGATATGAAGCGCCTTGAAGGCTACCGCAACTTCTGCAACAAGCTGTGGAATGCCTCGCGCTTTGTGCTGATGAATGTCCAAGGTGAGGTCACCCCCCCTAAGCCAGAGGATCTCAGCCTGGCCGACAAGTTCATCTTATCGAAGCTGAGCAAGGCCATCGCCAGCGTCGAGCACTATATGGATGCTTACCGCTTCGACCAAGTAGCTGTTGCCCTCTACGAGTTCATTTGGAACGAGTACTGCGACTGGTACTTGGAGTTCACCAAGGCCACCTTAAAGGATGAGAAGGCCACGGCCGCTCAAAAGAACGCCACCGCCTACACCCTGCTCAACGTCTTAGAGACCGTCTTACGCCTGGCTCACCCAGTAATCCCATTTATTACTGAGACCATTTGGCAGCAGACCGCCCCAATGTTAGGCCGCATGAATAAGGAGCAGACCATTATGCTCGCTCCTTACCCTAAGGCCGAAGACTATGAGCAAGACGAGCAAGCTGAAGAGGCCATTGCTTGGATCAAGGACTTCATCACCTGTGTCCGTAACTTACGTGCCGAGATGAAGGCCTCCCCAGCTCTTACCTTAAATGTCATGCTGCGTGGCGCAGGCAAGCTTGAGCACAAGTGCGTTGAGAACTACGCCAACTACTTACAGCTCTTAGCCAACTGCGACGTCCCAGAGTTCGTAGAACCTGGTCAAGAGTTACCACCTTGCGTCTCCAAGCCACTGGGCAGCGCCGAAGTGCTCATCCCGATGAAGGATCTCATCAACAAGGAAGATGAGTTAAAGCGCTTAAACGACATGGCCACCAAGCTCGAGGGCTTAATCAAGGGTGGTGAGGCTAAGCTCAACAACGAGGCCTTCGTCTCCAAGGCTCCAGCCAAGATCATCGAAGGTGCTAAGGCTCAAGTTGCCCTCAACAAGGAGCAATTAGCCAAGATCAAGGCTCAGATCGCCGAGTTAGAGCGCCTCTAAAAAGCGCCTGTAACCAGGCACGGCCACAGCCGTGTTCGCAGCCATGTGCGGCGTACAGCTCCCGTAGTTGTACGCCGCACGCGTATCAGTGCGCAGTCAAACACAGTAGCGGTACCCGCGCACGGTGGTAAGGTGCGGGCGCCCGTAATAGTGCACACCATGCGTGGCCACAACACACCGTGTCAGCACTTCCTACCGCTAAGCCACAAAATGCGCTGCCCAGCGTCCTCACCTGAGTGTGACTAGGGCACACAGCAACTGCATAGCGCGGCCATGGCACCCAGTGTCGGCACAGCGTATTGGCGAGTCGCAAATGCGTTGCGCAGCGCCTGGGTGTGACTAAGGCGCACAGCCGCATAGAGTGGCCCAGGCACACCGTGTCGGCACGGCGTACTGGTGAACCGCAAAATGCGCAACTCAGCGCCCGCACCAAGGTATGACTGGTGCCCAGCGACTGCATAGCGTGGCCCAGGCATACCGTGTCGGTACGGCGTACTGGTGAGCTGCAAAGTGCGCTGCTCAGCCCCCACACCTGAGTGTGACTGGCACACAGCTGCGGCATAGCGTGGCCAGGGTGTACCGTGTCGGCACAGCGTACTGGTGAACCACAAAATGCGCTGCTTAGCGCCCGCACCTGAGCGTGACTGGCACCCAGCAGCTGCAAACGCGGCCCAGGTACACTGTGTTGGTAGAGCGTGCCGGTGAGTTGCAATACGCACTCAGCGCCCGCACCTGGGTGTGACTATGGCAGCAGCTGCATCACGCGGTTCAGGAGCAAGCACACGCAAGCTTCTACGGCTACAACAACGAGCTAACGCCCGCCTGCGCGCACGAACTTGGTTTGTAACTCAGAGGCGGGCGCTTGCCCACTAAGCGGGCACATAAGAACCACCGCCCCGATGCACTGAGCTCCTCCTTCAGTGTAGTGAGGACTTTTCATTCCTGGAGCAAAATTGAAAATCAGACGTACCGAGGAGCGCGACCTACCTCAGATCCAGAAGATCTTCACTCAAGGCATTGCCCGTCAGCGCAGTGAAGGCAACTTCAGCCAATGGCGTGAGGATTACCCGACCATCGAAGTCGTCAAAGCTGACATTAAGGCAGGCACAGGCTGGGTCTGCGTAGCTGATGATGACCAAACTGTCTTAGGCACTTGGGCCTTAGGCGGCCACGAGCCGGTCTATGACCAATTAAAGAGCGGTCAGTGGAACTACGACTTGCCGTACCGGGTCATTCACCGCATGGGCACGATCCCAGGCCAAGGCGCGGGTAAGTTTATCATTGCCCATCTCCAAGCGACCTGTGACTATCTGCGGGTTGATACCTTTGAGAAAAACAGCGCCATGATTAAGCTGCTGCAAAAAACTGGGTTCAAGCACTGTGGCGTCGCTTACTACGAGGGCTTTGGGGATATGCAAGCCTTTGATTACAAGCGTCAATATCAAACTAAATAAGATACGCAAAAAGCAAACAGAAAAGACAAAACGGCGTTATCTCCGAGTTTATTCAAGAGTAAGGAAGTAACGTTTTTTATTTCAGCCAGAAACTGAGGCCTGTGCGGCCCAACGCATTGTTATGTTGCGGCCCGCCTTTACTGGAAGTGCACATACCAAAAGAAGCACTGGGCAGGGTCACCAAAGGAGCAACGTAACGCAGCTTAATCCCGTACCTAAGCTTGTACTCTTCGTACTGATGCGTTAGTTAACTGATACCAAAGGAAACCAAGCGTAAGGCCGCAAACCTTACGTCGCGCTCGCTCCCAATTCTCACGGAGCACTTCTGAGTCAGCCCTCAAGGGCAGGCCCAGCATGTCATTGTACCCGCGCGGAAACCGAGGCATCTCCGTTCGCGTACCACTCCCAAAGCACAAAAGAAAAAATCACCCTATTGGCGTAAGCCCATGGGGCCAATGCTTTTGCGCTCAAAAAACGACCTAACCCTACCTAAGAGCTAAGTCGCGCCCGCGCCCTTACCAAGCGCGGTCAAGCGGTACGCCGCCACCTACCCCCACGATGAAACCTAACGAGTCCAAGGGTAAGTGCGCGCCAATAACGGACGTAACGGACTTACATATGCCGCAAGGCATAGTACCTATAAATCAGGCAGCTCAAGCACCGCAAGCCAAGTGAGGCTAACCCCCACTAAACAGTGAAGCTAACCCCCACTAAGCTCGGTGCCCGAAACTCAGCCCAGACGACCAAACTGTCGCTCTGGACTGAAAAATCCTGTCATTGACTAGGTTTTTGGCCTGATTTCCATTGTCTCAAAACACCAGCACCTCAAGTGCCGACCTGCTTAAGGGCTAAAGAGCAATCTGGGCCCAAGGGCAAGGCTTAGTGCGCCTTAAACCAGGCAAAACTGATCTAAAAAAGGCCATACTGCGACCAAAATCCGGTACTGGCCTCAAGTAAGGTCAAGCTTTGACCAAAGCAAGGCACTGCACTCAAGGCACCCTGCCGCTAAACGACCCATGGTATGAACAAGCTCTGATGAGCTCGGGCAGACCAAGGTCGAAGGCACAGGGCAGCCTTTAGGCTCAGGCGTGGTTTTGGAGCTCAAGCGCAAAGGATTGCGACCTGGCGAAAGCCAGGTGCGAGCTCCAAGAACAGCGCTGCGGTGATGAGCAAAAACCAGCCATGAGGCGTGGTTTTAGCGCAGTCCCCAAACAAGATCAGGAGAGAAGTCTCCAGGCAGCAAAGTCATTTCTATGCGCTTTATGCTCAAAATGGAGGCTTGGTCTGGGGGCAGTGCGCCCAAAATGAGACATGGGAAGCCGTGTGAGTTCGGCTTTAAGGTACTTAGAGTAAGTCCCAGCAGTTAACGACGGATTGATTAAGCTGCATGTGCAAAGTTATACCAAAGGAAACTCTTCCAAAGTGAAACAGACTTCCTCTGCGCTCACTTTCTTACTGGCACAATACCGTGCCATCTTTAAGCGTGCCTACATCAAGGGCATCGCCTCTGCCGTCATCCTGACCGCAGGCTTAGCCGCTGGCCAAGCTCAGGCTGCTGACACCCAGTTCCAAGGCTATACCAATGGTATTACCCATGGTTGGGCCGATGGTACGACCAAGTACGCCCAGTTCACAGAGGCTACCATCGGCAACGCCTTAAATGCTTTAAGTAATTTAACTGCGAGCAACATGGGGCAAATTCCAGATGCTGCTGCTGTTATGGGCGGTGCTATTACCAACTACTCCGGCGGAGCCTTAAGCTATAGCCCTAACCCTGAAGATCAGGTTCTCAATATTCTGACTCCTACCATTAAGCATCTTAACATCGTCGGTGCTACTAACACCGCTCCTGATGGTACTGGCTTAGTTCTAACCTCCAATGTCAATGGCAAGACCCTGACTGTAGGTAATGGTGGTGATTTAGCTCTCAATATTGAGCGTGCTACGCTCTCAATCAGTGGTACACAACATCACACCGGCGGTGGCCTCTTTGCTGGTATGGCCATGAGCTACCAAAATACTGTTTCAGGCAAAGAGTCTCCAAGCTCCGTATCGGTTACCAATAGCACCTTAAACGTCAAGGATAACTACTACGCTAATGACGCTGTCATCGCAGGTTATGCTGTGCATGACAAGTCAGGTACTGCCTCGGTTAGCGGCAACACCCTCGACTACAGCTCAAACAACGTCAAGCAAGCCGCAACCACTTTCTATGAAAGTGGCAGAATCGGCATTCCATCGACCATGCTGGCCGGTGGCTATGCTCGCAGCGCTGGCGGCAGTGCTGATGCCAAAACCAACCACTTGATCTTAAAAGGCAAAGATACTGATACCCTAACCAAGATCACCGAAAAATCCTACTTTGGTGGTGGTTATGCTACGCTCTACAAGCTTGATGGCGGCACCAGCAAGACCAACAACAGCGTTGAGGCCAGCGGCAATATCGCTCAGTTGACTAATCTGAGCTACGATGCCGAATCCAATACTGGTAAGGAAGCCTTTATCTTCGGCGGTATGGCTAATAATCAAGTTGATGCTGCCAATGCCGACAAAATTAAAGCAGGTGTCGCTACCGCCTCAAATAACGAGCTGACCTTAACCGACGTGGCTATTACCACTCAAGCCACCGATACCTCGGTCAGCATCTACGGCGGTGCCGCTATTAACTCATCCTTATCTGAAGGTACTACCGGCAGCTCCACGGTCAAAGCTTCGGGCAACAAGCTCACGATCGACGCTAAGGCCCCAAAAGGCACCGAGATCAATATGGCTTCAGCAGCTAAGGCAGGTAAGGGTGCAACCATTGTCGGCGGCTTAGCTAAGCAAACCTCAGGTGGCACGGATGTTACGGTTGAGGCTAGCAACAACACCCTGACCATTCAGGGCAATGTTAAGCTGACCGATGTTGACCTCTACGCTGGTCGTGCCGTTAACTCGGTAACTGCTGCCAAATCAGATGGTGTCACCACGGCCGTGGGCAACGTCCTGAAGGTGACCGGCAAAGCCGTGTTACAGAACACCTCGATTATCGCAGCAGCGGTTACGGGCGTTGATGCCACTGACGAAGAGGACACCAATAAGATCATCCACGAGGGCAATAAGGCTATCGTCGACTCGGACGTCGTAGTCATCGCCATGGATAGCAAGACCGTAAACATCGCTGGTGATGAGAGCGAGATCAAGGGCTCAGTCTGGGCGAAAACCGGTGGCACCGTAACCGTAAGCGGTATCATCAAAGAGGGTGCTTCAGCTGCTGACAATAAGTTCTTTACTGGTACTGGCTCCTTAACGGGCAACATCTACAACCAAGGCACGATCAATGTCCACAACGAGCTCGATATCTCGCAGGGCAAGATTTACGCTTTAGCCGATAAGGCTGTAATCCATGTCGATGGCACCAAGAGCAAGTTTGCAGATAGCGATGTTGCCCCAATGGATGAGGGCTACGCTACCTTAAAGACCACTGAGCAGCAGATTAAGGACTACTTAACCGCAGATTCGGCCACCAATATCCCCCTGCCAGTTGAGAACAAGGGTGACAAGCCTCAGGTCGTAGGTAAGAGCTCGGCTGGTATGCTCAAGGTCTCTTCGGGCGGTACTGTAGATTTCGGTACTTCTGTCACCCTGAGCAACTTCAACTTTAACGATGCTGACACCGCTGGTGCCATTGTCGTACAAAAGTCTAAGAGCGCCGCCTACTTCAAGGCCAGCACGATCAATGTCGAGCACGCTTTAGCTAAGGATGCAACCACTCAGACTGATGTCTCCAAGCTGACTGCCGCTGACGCCTCGCAAGTCCACTTGGTTGCCAATACCTTAAACTTAGGTGCTGCTGGCCTGAACACCTCCGACAGTGCCAATATCAGCTTTGCTGACGCCACGGTCAAGGAGAATATCAACTTCTTAGCGGCCACCACGGGTAAGGACACCAGTACTCCATCTGATACTGATTTCAACGACGGCTATCACCTGACCACTACGGTTATTGGCTCCAACTTCATGAAGACCAATGACCAGAACTCGAAGCTTGAGTACTACACTGCCTTAGACGGCAATGTTAATGGCCAAGTTAAGATTGTCTCGGGCGGTAAGTTAGATATTCGTGACGGTCACTGGATCGCTAACGACCAAATCACGGTCGCTTCGGGCGGTTCCTTAGTGGTCGGCGGCGATTCTAAGGCTGTAAACAAAGTTAATAACAGCTTACCTGATGCAACCTTAACCACCTCGGGTGTAGTCCTTGACGTCAGTGCAGCCACCTCCGCTGGTCAAGAGGCTAAAGTTACTGCTGATGGTGATAACCACGGAAGCTGGAATGGCCCAGGTGACGACCGCGATGTCATCTTAGACTTAACCAGCGGCCTCACCATGCAAGGTGATGTCGAAGGTAACACTGAGAAAATCAACGGCAAGGCTACCATCGAAGCTACTAAAGACGGTGTAGTTCGCTTAGCTGCCACTGACGTCAACACCATCTTAGGTCAAAACCACAACGCTACTAGCAACACCAGCGGTGCGTTCTTTGTCGCCAGCGATGATGGTGTACTCCAAGTTGATGGTGAAATTAATGCACGCTTCAGCGACTTTGATGGCGAAGCTAATACCAATGGCTTTACTTTAGCCAGCAATGGTATCTTAGAGGTCAACACCCTCAACGTTGAAAAAGCCAATGACGAGCCAACAGTTGGCGAGAGCTATCAGGACGATGCCGACTACATTGATGCATTGACCGCGATCGACTTTGAGGGCACGGTCCGCGCTGATGACGTACTGCTCAACGATCTGCAACTGACTGTTAAGAGCGGTGGCTCCACCTCTTATGCATCCCAAGTCAAGGTAAGCTCGGGCACGCTAGAAGTAGCCAAGAGCTTAAGCTCGGTCAACGACACGGTCATCTTAGGTGAAACTGGCAGCGCAGCCAATTTATACTTAAATAGCGACGTCGTTGGTGATGAGGGCACGGTTGATGTCAACACCCTGCGCGTTGACTCCGGCTCGATTACGGTCAAAAACGGTGTCTGGACCGCTCAGGACATCACCTTAAGCGGTGCAGACACCAGCTTGACCGTCGGTGGTGACCCTCATACTGATATCAATGACAACGAGACCGAGGCCAGCTTAACCTTCAACCACCTGGCTATGGGTGAAGGCTCCACCTTCGCAGTGCAGGCTGACGGTAAGGCTACGGTAACCACTGCTGACTTCTCGGCCTTAAATGATACTGGTGCAGTAAGTGTTGCAGGTGAATTAACCATCATTGGCGCCAGCGTTTCAGGTGATACCACCAATGGCGTTCACTTCAGCGACACTGCGGGTTCCATCAGCATTAAGAATAATGGTCTGCTGCGCTTTGACAACCTCGCAACTAACGGTGCAATTTTAGCCGATGGTGACTATTCCGGTACTACTATCAAATTACAGGATGGCTACACCCGGATCGACAACAATGGTGGTGAGCTCTACTTAAACTTTGACTCGGGCTCGTCCTTTGATGACGAGGCAATCATTGCCTTTAAGAATGCGCTCTTTACCGCTGGTAGCTTTGCTGCTGATGGTATGCTCAAGGACGGTGGTATCCTCAACATCGGTGCAGCCTCCTTCGAGGGCTTTAACATCACCGAGCGCCTTGAGGGCACGGGCTTAGATGGCTATACCGCAACTTGGGAGCAGGTCAAGGGCTTCAGCGATATCTACGGCAACGATGTAACCAATGATGTCAAGAACATCACCAACATCCGCGCTATCGGCTTAATTGATCAGGTTAAGGGCTCTTGGGGCTCCTTATCGATGGATTCTGGAGTCGCAACTGGGGCTCAAGTTGACATCGCTGGCAACACTTGGCTCAATTACGCTGCAGGTAACAACGGCTTCTTCATCAGCAATCATGACCACAGTGCCGCTTTAGGTGCCAAGGTCGCAAGCCAGAAGACCCTGACCTTATTAAGTGGTGGTGCTATCGGCCATATCACCTTAGAAAACGGCCTTGATGATGTCGATCGTAACTACACGACCTTAGACATCGCAGATGGCGATACCACCATTGAGTCGATCACGGCTTCTAATGAAAACGCCACCGGCACCTACGCTACCCGCGTCAATGTTCGCAGCAACACCACGGTCACCGGTGAAAACGGCATCCGTGATGTCGGTGAGGTCAACGTCTTAAATGGCGCTACCTTGACCACCACTCAGGCTGATATCAATGAGCTCTGGGTCGAAGAGAGTACTGCTAATATTTCCGGCTCCTTAACCGTCAATGGCACTTCCGGTACGGATGGTGATGGCGAGGCTTTAGCTTTAGGCGGCCAAATTAAGGCTGGCAGCATTGTGCTCGAGGATGCTTCTGATCTGAACGCAGCTCATGGCGGTACTATCACCACTGATAGCGTCACGGTAGCCAACAACAGCACTGGCAGCACCATTCAAGTCGGCTTTGATATCGATACTATCACCGATATCATCTCGGAAGAGCACGAGAACTCCTACTACACCGGCACTGGCTACTTAGAGGTTTCTAATTACTTAGACCTCAACGGTGCACGCTTAGTAGTTGATCCTGCTTATGACGAGGCCACCTCGGTTGCCGCTGTCATGAACTTCAAGAACGGCCAAGATAAGACCTATGACACTGTCTTCAATGATGTCGGCATTGTCAACGGTCAAGTCTTAGTTGGTAAGAACGCAGCCTTAGGTATCGGTGCTACTTTAGCTGAGACCCGTGAGGCGATCGCTACCTACCAGAACAACGGTGCCTTAGATGCCAACAAGTATGGCTCGATCCTGTACTTAAATGGCCAGCTGACCTTAGACGGCAACTCGGAGATTGCGCTGAACTCTGATGCTAACGTTAAGACCTTAGACGGTATTCGCGATAGCCTCAAGTACACCATCACCAGCCAAGTCCAAGACCAGGAGGCTGATTTAGGCTTAGGTAAGAACACCGCGATCTTGATGACTGAGGCTGCTTTCGAGAATGAGAAGGGTGAGAAGACTGGTGTCGCTATCTCCTTCGACCGTACCAATGCAGTCGTTAATGGCCAAGGCGGTGACATTGTCTTAGTTGGTGCCTTTGACGCCGCTCAGAAGCTCAACTTCTTCAAGGACAATGACGGTGAGGGACACCAGGGCGCTTACATCGCAGGTCAGGACATCAAGGTCTACACTCAGAACGGCTTCCTCTTCACCACCTTAGAGGCTGGTACTGAGGCCGGTTATGACGAGGTCTTACACGTCGATACCGATCGTGCTTACCAAGTCATGTCGGAGGCTTCCTACCCAGTAGTCCAAACCCTGATCTCCTACCACGAGGATCGCTTACCAGCTGACAGCAACAGCGGTAACGATGCAGGCAATGGCACTGGCACCGGCACTGGTTCTGAGTCTGACAACGGCGCTAAAACCGTAGCTTGGACTGAGATTCAGGACAATGCTCAAAAGACCGCTCAAGTTGAGACCAAGGCAGGCGAGAACAACGAGCAGCCTCCTGTTGATCAGCCAGACAACACTGCTCCAGCCACCAAGGTCACCGGCAGCAGCTCCTTCTTAAACGAGGTCGTAACTGCTTCCCATGGTGCTCCTGCTGAGCAGGCTGCTCGTTTAGCTGTTTACGGTGGTGCCGCTCAGGTTGGTTTAGCTGCCGCTAATAGCAACTCTGACATCTTAGAGAGCCGCTTTGGTATTGGCGCTAACGCTCAAAGCCTGAACGTAGCTCAAAACGGTATGGGTGGTACCTTATGGGTAGCTCCTATCTACAAGAGCCAAGACTCCGATGGCTTTGATGCTCAAGGCCTCGACTACGGTGTTGATTTTGACCTCTATGGCGTCGCCTTAGGCGGTGACTACAAGGTCACGAATGAGATCACCGTAGGTGCGATGTTCAACGTCGGTTCTGGTTCCTTAGACGGCCAAGGCAATGCCGCTGCCGCTGGTACCTCCAACGACTTTGATTACTTCGGCTTTGCTCTGTACGGTGCTTACCAAGCAGGTGCTCTGACTGTCACCGGCGACTTAAGCTACACCCAGATCGACAACGACCTCGAGGGCAGCAACGAGGTTGGTAAGCTGACTGCCTCGAGCGATACCTCGGCTTGGAGCTTAGGTGTTACCGGCCAGTACGCCTTCAGCTTTGCCTCGATTGATGTAACGCCACACGCTGGTCTGCGCTTCACCTCGCTTGACCTCGACGACTACAGCTTAGAGGCAGCAGGTCACGGCCAGGTCGCCAACTACGACGGTGATACCTTATCGGTCTTCTCCATCCCAGTAGGCGTAACCTTCGCTAAGAGCTTCGAGGGCGAGAGCTGGACAGTAACCCCAGCCTTAGATCTCCACGTCACTGGCCAGTTCGGTGACGACGAGGCCGAGGGCTCGGTTGCTTGGACCGGCACTAACCTGTCGACCAGCGTCACCTCTGAGGTATTTGACAACTTCACCTATGGTGCCACCCTGGGTGTTGAGGCTCAGAGCAACAGCTTCAGCTTCGGTGTTGGCGTAGGCTACACCGGCAGCTCGAACGTCGACGAGTTCGGTGTTAACGCTAACGCTCGCTTCACCTTCTAATCAGGTTTAGGGCTTGTTCCTAACTGATTAACCGGCTCAGGCCTTACGGCCTGAGCCCCTTAAACTAAAGGTTCATGCTAGCCCAAGGGCACAATTAACGCTGCATAAGAGCGGCATGAGCCTTTATCCTAAAAGGAACTATGCATATGCATACTTATATTGGTGATACTCATTTTGAGTACATCGATTACTACCCTTCAGAGTTTGTTTTAAATAACAAACCAGATATTCTCTTAAGCGAGCCTAGCTTAACACACGATAACATAATGAAGTTCAAGCAGGGCATTGGTCAAGAATGGCCAATTGAGCTGGTTGAAAACTCCATTAACAATTTAGGCTTACAAGAGCCAAATGTAGATAAAAGCAATATCGCTTTTGTCTGCCTTCCTGCTTCTAAGAAAGCAAATCACGAAGCTCGGTTCAAGAACTTCTCCGAGAGCATTTGCAAATACTTAGGGATCCAAAATGGATTCGATCACCTAACCATCATCAATGAAAAGGATCCCAAGTATTCACCATTTGCAACAAAAAGAAACTGGAATATGGAGAGCGATCTTCAGTTTGATTCCGACTTCTTTGAGGGGAAGAAGGTCATCCTGTTTGATGACATCGTTACCTCAGGTGACTCTATGCGCGCCTTTATCTATAAGCTCAGAAGCTTAGGCGCAAAACCAGTATTGTGCATGTCACTGCTGTACACCCCAAAGATCTTTTAAATCTGGCTGCAGGTAAGTTTTCTTAACAAAGTCTATGACCGGTAAAGTCACAACATCATAAAGACGAGCATGACTTTAGCTCTGATCTAGTTAAAGCGCAACTTAAGCTGCACTAAGACCACAAAGGCCAAGTTATAAGCTGTCACTGCCTGACGGCGCACAAAGAGCGCACCATTGGTGCGCCTTTTTACCCTTAACTTGCTTTTGCCTCTCAGTACCGCCCTACTCAAAATCAACTGAAGAAGGATGAGCCTATAAGCGCTGGTTTAATAGTGATATAGTCGAGCAAATATAACATATTAACAAGATGTATTATAAATTAACTTCAAATTGTGGCAATCAATCAGAGAATGATGAGCACCTTTGCGCTCGTCACAATCGGCAAGCAAGCTATGAGGAGAAAGCCATATTGAGCGCTGCCTGTGCTGGTGAAATAGGTGGCGAAGTAACTTTGCCGCATCCAAGGCGCCCACTACCGCAAGGCAGTGAGCACCTTGTTTAGATACCAGCTTATACGGCCCGCTCGCCAATACCTAACACGCTTAAGATCCATAATCACAAGCTGATCATAACCATTCTCGAGCAGATCGAGATTTTAACAAGCATCTAACAGGATTTAGCGTGCGATAACTGCGACAACTCACCCGCTGCACCAACTAAATCGCAATAAACTTTAAAACAACTATAAGGAGTCAGTTATGACACAAGACAACCAAAACATCAACACCACCAACAATCAGCCAGCTCCTAATGAGATTTCTTTAAGCACACTTAATGGTGGGTTGATCAACATCTTCCCTGCAGCTCAATCGAATGAGCTTAGCCTGCACAAATTTAATCATTTGATGTTTCATTTGCCAAATGCTTGGGGGGAGCCAATTAAAGGTTGCTCTCCAATTTTTGTTAACCCTAATTTGGAACCATCTCAAATTAACAATAAAGCCAGCAAGCTCGCATCATCGATTATCGATATTTCGCTACAATCCGAGTTAGTCAACCATATTGACAACAACCCACAAATCACCTTAAAAGAAGCAACAACCTCTCTATCTTATAGCCAAAAAGAGGTTAATGGAAGAATTGTATCAGGCTGTTGCAAAAAATGGAAACACAAAACAAGTGTTGATGGTCAAGCATCAATTTTCTCAGATACTTACCAATTACTAACGAAACTCTGCATCCAAAATAATGAAAGCTTAAATTGCATTAGCGACCAAATAACTTTAGTAGTTTCAGCATCCATTATGCCTTGCCTTATTGCTAAAGCAAATGGCATTTCAGCTTGGGACATGCTAAAAACGGCTTGCCCTGGTATAAAACTTTTAGTCATCCCAGCGCTCACTTCCCAACATGGTGAATGTGCCGTTCTTGTTTACAACAGTAACGCATTCGGCCCAGCTGGTTATACGGAAATCAAAGGCAACATTAAGTTTGTGCCATATGATGATACCGATGATACTTTCGAGTTAAGCGTTCCACAACACAAGCTTACCATCATTAACCCTGAGCAAATCGCTGTTTTAACGGGCATTTAGCCTGTGCGCTCCACTGTTAATCTCTGGAGTTTATGCCGCTGCTAGGAAGGCGACATTATGGGCACAGGGCCTTGGCCACTGTGCCTTCCCCCTCTAGGGCAGGGAGGCTTGGTACATGCCGCTATGACCTGCTCGGGATAAGGCCGTGAGTCTTATCACCTAACCTAAGGCGCTGCCCCTTATGGGGCGTGCGCCTTTTTGCGTTATTTGAGCTGCACCGAGCGGCTGGCCTTGAGTCCATCGGCGCGCACCTCAAAGTACCCCGCGTCAATCTTAAACGGCTTTAAGTCATAGAGCGCGTACTCGCCCACGGCCTCGCGCCCGCACACAATCTGGCGGCTGTCCATCTTCTTGACCGCCATGCCGTTGACTGTGGCTATGACCTTGCGCGGCAGCCCTAAGATGCGCACGCCCACCACGCCTTGGGTTACACCTACGATATCCACGGCAACCACGTCGTAGCTCTCGCCTTGTTGGCGCGCGTAAAAGGTCGCACAGTCATTGCGGGGCATACCGCCGCGCTGTGCTGCTTGTGCGGTCGTGACGCAGGTCAGCGCCAGCAGCAGTGCCATCATCCATCGCATCATTTGCCTCTACCTCCGCTCTGTTCTGTTTACCCTCTGAGCTCTCGCTTTAATGTCACCTTTTGGTGCAAGAAGGCTCAATTATGCCCAGCGGCGTACCGTTTGCGCACTTGTGAGCCAATCTCCCCTAAGATTAGCATTTTACGCGGCTCTGCTGCGGGGCTTTATTGCCCTTTGTTTTTGGGAGCGCTAAGTTTTGTGGTGTGCTGGGGCCATTAGCGCCGCCTCTAGTTGGTTTAGTTCCCAGTCATTGTGAAAGGGATCTCTTCAATGGAATTTGCCTCAAAGTGCCTGCACGGCGGTTACGAGCCTAAGAATGGTGAGCCAGGTGCTCTGCCTATTATCCAAAGCACGACCTTCAAGTACGACAAGACCGCTGATGTCGCTGCCCTGTTCGACCTCAAGGCCGCTGGCTTCTTCTACTCGCGTCTTGCCAACCCAACGGTTGACTACGTTGAAAAGAAGATCGCTGCCTTAGAAGGCGGCGTCGGCGCCATCTGCACTAGCTCCGGTCAAGCTGCTTGCTTTGTCTCGCTGATGAACCTGTGCCGCGCCGGTGACCACGTAGTTGCTTGCTCTAACCTCTATGGTGGCACCATCAACCTTCTGGCTGTGACCATGAAGCGCTTTGGCGTTGAGATCACCTTCGTTGACCAGCGTTTACCTAACTCTGAGCTGGTTAAGTACTTCCGCCCTAACACCAAGGCCGTCTTCGGTGAGACTATCACTAACCCATCGACCGATGTCTTAGATATCGAGCGTATCGCTGAGCTCGCCCACAGCCAAGGTGTACCTTTAATCGTGGATAACACCTTTGCTACCCCTTATCTGTGCCGTCCAATCGAGTTCGGTGCTGATATCGTCATGCACTCCACCACCAAGTATATCGATGGCCACGCCTTAGGCGTCGGTGGTGTCATCGTCGACTCGGGTAAGTTCGATTGGGCCGCTCATAAGGACAAGTTCCCTGAGTTCAGCGAGCCAGATGAGTCCTACCACGGCTGCGTTTACACTGAGGCTTTTGGCAACGCTGCCTATATCGTTAAGGCCCGTGCCCAGTTAATCCGCGACTTAGGCTGCCTGCAAAGCCCACAGAATGCCTTCTACATCAACTTAGGCCTCGAGACCTTACCTCTGCGTATGCAGCAGTACTGCAAGAACGCTCAGGTGGTCGCCGAGTTCTTAGCCAAGCACGAAAAGGTCGCTCAGGTTGCCTACCCAGGCCTGCCAGGCAGCCATGACCACGAGCTGGCCCAGAAGTACCTGCCAAATGGCTGCTCGGGCGTAATCGCCTTCGTCTTAAAGGGTGGCCGTGAGGCTGGTGTCCGCTTCATCGACAGCCTCAAGATGATCAGCCTTGAGGTCCACGTAGCAGACATCAAGTCCTGCGTCCTGCACCCAGCCAGCTCGACCCACCGTCAGCTCACCGATGAGCAGTTAGCCGCTGCTGGTATCGATGCTGGTTCGATCCGCCTGTCGGTTGGCCTTGAGGATGTTAAGGACACCTTAGCTGACCTCGAGCAAGCTTTAGCTCAGGCCTAATCTCGCTTGAGCTTGGGCCGAGCTTGAGCTCAGAACAAGCACAGCTTGTGCTCAAACTTAATGCGGAGCTTAGACCAAGCTCGACTTGAGCTCAGACATAAGCCGGTTGAGCTTATGCTAAGCCCAGCTTGAGTTCAGGACTAAGCCAGTTAGAGCTGAGGCCAGTCCAGCTTGAGCTTTGGTTTGTCCGGTTCGAGCTGAGGTCTAAACTTGCTTGAGCTCAGGTTTAAGTCAGCTTTAGCTCAGGGCTTAAACCGACTTGAGATCAGGCTTAAATTGGTTTGGTCTCAAGCCCAATGCTGGGCTCGTCATAACCCAGAGCCCGCACCCCCAACTACCCCTGGTAGCTGGGGGTGATTGTTTTTGGGGCAAGCAAAATTGTTATCAGGCCGCGTTTTTATCTAGCCTCGGTGCAAGATTAGGCAAGCGCCCGCCCCTTAGCCCTACCTATACTGAGCGCTCAGGGCAAGAAGTGCACAATGCGACCTGGCACTCGTCTTTACCTTCTGTCCAGCACAGGGCAGGCCTGAGCCAGCGTGGGACAAGGCGTGCAGCGCTTTGGGCAGCCGCTAAGATGGAGCGCTCACAAGCCCAATTCGACGGAGGATCAAGATGGAATTTGCCACCCAATGCCTGCACGCCGGTTATGAGCCTCAGAATGGTGAGCCAGGCGCACTGCCGATTATCCAAAGCACCACCTTCAAGTACGATCAGACCGCCGATGTCGCGGCCCTCTTTGACTTAAAGGCTGCGGGCTTTTTCTACTCACGCCTTGCTAACCCAACCGTAGATGCCGTTGAGCGCAAGCTCGCCGCTTTAGAAGGCGGTGTCGGCGCGATCTTGACCAGCTCCGGTCAAGCTGCCAGCTTTATCGCCTTGATGAATCTGTGCCACGCCGGAGACCATATTGTGGCCAGCTCCACGATCTACGGCGGTGTCATCAACCTCTTAGCTGTCACCATGAAGCGCTTTGGCATTGAGGTGACCTTGGTCGACCAGAGCTTGCCTAACTCCGAGCTCGACCAATACTTTCGCCCGAACACTAAGGCCTTCTACGCTGAGAGCGTGGCCAATCCGTCGGCGCGCGTTTTAGATTTTGCCCGCATGGCCGAGCTCGCGCACAGCCACGGCGTTCCGCTGGTAGTCGATAACACCTTTGCCACCCCTTATCTGTGCCGCCCAATTGAGTTTGGGGCCGATATCGTAGTGCACTCGACCTCCAAATACTTGGACGGCCATGCCTTAGGCTTGGGCGGTGCCATTATCGACTCGGGTAAGTTTGATTGGGTCGCACATAAGGACAAGTTCCCAGAGTTCAGCGAGCCTGATGCGTCCTATCATGGCTGTGTGTACACCGAAGCTTTCGGTAACGCTACCTATATCGTTAAGGCTCGTGCCCAGCTCATTCGTGACATTGGCTGCCTGCAAAGCCCACAAAACGCGTTCTACCTCAACCTGGGTCTTGAGACCTTACCTCTGCGCATGCAGCAATATTGCAAGAACGCTCAAGCAGTGGCTGAGTACTTAAGCAAGCATCCTAAAGTCGAGGAGGTCTTCTACTCCGGCCTTACGTCCAGCCCAGATCACGAGTTGGCGCAGAAGTACCTGCCACGTGGCGTATCGGGCGTGCTCTCATTCACGCTCAAGTGCAATGAGGCAACCGCCAGCGCCCCTGATGCGGGACGTCAGTTAGCCGCGCAATTCATCGACCATCTTAAGCTGGTGGCCTTAAAGGTCCACGTAGCCGATATCAAGAGTATCGTGCTGCATCCTGCCAGCACCAGCCACCGTCAGCTCAGCGCCGAGCAGCTGGCCGCCGCCGGGGTCAGCCCAACCTTAATTCGCCTCTCGGTCGGCCTTGAGGATGTCAGCGATATCATCGCCGACTTAGAGCAGGCCTTAGCCCAAGTCTAAACTTGCGTGCGGCTGATCATGGCGCGGTAGAGGAACAATGCCACCAGATAGAGCACCTCTACCTCCAGCCCGTAACAGCCGCTCCGAGCGAGGCGCAAGTAGGCCCGCACTCATGGCGGTACAGACCTGCCAGCTGACTAAACGGCCTGAGGACGCCATGAGTATTCCCAAGACGAGTGACGCACAGACACTATGACCGGTGCGTGCCACGGGTTAAGCTCAGTGCACCTTATGCTTGTCATCTTGCTGCGAGTAGCAAGCATTAGGCTTAGAGCACTTTAACTGCTCAGACGCACTGCAACTTCGCAGCAGCAGCACTCCAACCTTGCAGAAGCCATTCCGGTTATGCGTGGTTCTGCCGGTAGTCATCAAAGATAGGGATGGTCACAGCGTGGTCAGACCCTACGACTTGAGCGAAAAAGTGGTTGATAGCAAGCGGGCAGAAGAGTTTAACATTGCCATCTTGGTCGAAGCAAAAGCCCCCATAACGGCGCTCAAGCTCGAAGTAGAGCTCCTTAGTGCCTAGGTGCAGGAGTGCCGCTGCCACCTCAATGTAATCCTCAAAGTAAGTGGTGAGCTCAGCTGCGGTGTAGCCCAACAAGTCCGCATACGCAGGCTCCCAGGTGAGATCACGGATGTCGGAGCCGCCCCAAATGGTGGAAGATTGGTGACAAGTCACTCCTGTTAAGAGCGTAAACCAAAGGTTCGGCAACTCCCGTAGCCACGCTGCTAACTGCCGGAGCACCTTACACTTGGCTTCAAAGGCCGCTTTGTGATGGAGCTGAGCCGATAATGGAAAATCCCAATCATCAATCAGAACGACAAGATCAGTCCCGTGGGTCATAACCTCAAGCTCACCTAAGGTCTCAGTCAAAGAGAAGCCTTGGGCGCTGAGTACAGCGGCCTCAGTAAAGCCTGCTGCCTCAAAGGCAGAGCACAAGCGCGCTGCCAAGTCAGCACTCAGCGTGGTGGGGTTAGTTAGGCCCGCTAAGGACATCCTGACCACCGGAAAAGTGCCGTGCGGCCACCGAGCTTGTACCGCTAGCCCAGCACAAGCTGGATTGTCTTGAGCACCATGAGCAAAGAGCTCTTGCAGCGTTGATAGCAGCAAGGTTTTGCCAAAACCATTAGGTCGCGCAAGAAATAAGGTTGAGCCCTGAGCCAGCTCTGCCAGCTGAGCAGTCTTATCCACCAAGAGCTTATGCTGCTGACGCAACTGCCTCAAGCTCTCCGTCCCCAGTGGCAAGTCTTGTAACGCTTGTTCCATTTTCTGCTCCTTGACACTCAACGGTCGGCGCGCCATGACCGCTGTACCCCTATTGATCGTATGCTGCTCTCAATAGCTTGGTCGTTAGGCGGTACTTCGTCTCAATGCGGTGGTCGTTGGTAATGATGACGATCAAGCGGCCTCAAACATCCGACTACTGCATTGCATAAGCGTGCGGCACTAATAGACCATCCCTGCGACCTTTCATTGAGACAGTTGGCGTCCCAGTGATGACAACTGGCGCTCCAGTGATTTTGCAGCTCCCCTACACCAGCGCCCAGCTCATTGAGACAAGGCCTTAGGCGTAACGAACCCTCACCCATAACGTTCCATGTTCACCACTTAAGTATATAATAACACCACACTGTAGACTTAACGAGGAGCATATCCATGGAGCAACTACCCCGTCTCACCCTCGGCAATCCCTACTTTGGCCGCGTGCGCGATGAGCACACCGTGCTGGTAGACAAGACCGCCAAGCTGGTCGAGCTTGCCAACAACCATAAAGTCTTTTTAGCGCGCCCGCGCCGCATGGGCAAAACCCTGCTATACACCACCCTCACCGAGCTCTTTACTCATGGCGCCCGTAATAATCCTTACTTTGAGGGCTTAGCCGTTCAAGAGCAGTGGCCGGATGAATGGCGCTACCCAGTGGTTTACCTCTCGCTTTTTGGGCTAAGTGACACAGAGCGCTTGGAAGCGGGCCTATGCGCCCGTATCCGCTCTGCCTTGGTCAAAGCAGGTTTTAATAAGGCGCAAGACCCTCCAGTAGATGTTCTGAACCACCAATTAGAGCGCATGAGCAATCTGATCTTGGGGCATAAGATCGCGGTGCTGATTGATGACTGGGACTATCCGCTCCTAACCTGCGGCAACGATGTCGCTGCATACGAGGCTAGGCATGCGGTATTACAAACGCTCATGGGCTGGCTCTATGTTCAGGAAGGCATAGCTTTCACCTTAGTGACAGGCTTAGGCCGCGATCCCTACCCGTCCATGGTTGGTGATTGTCGAGACATCAGCCGGGATGCCTTCTTTGCCGATCTCACCGGCTTTACCTCCGAGGAAATCAGCACCTACTTTGCGCCGCACCTCAAGCGCGCCGCTAAGCTACTAGGCTGTAGCTCCAGTGAGCTGGTCGATCAGATCCAAGAGCACTATGGCAACATGTGCTTTGACCACGACTACCAGGTCATCGTGGCGTGCCCGTGGTCGGTCACCAACTTTTTGCAGCAAGTGGTCGATCAGCCTGACAGCGAGCCGCAGTTCGTGCCATTTCGCCGAGAGGGCTATCGCTCCGATAAGCTGAGCATGCGGCCGACGTCAGGCAACTTGGTAAATCCCAAGCCTCAAGCCCCCAATCGCGATCAAGTGCTGCGACAAGCCTTTCTCAGCATGATTGAACAGTCTTCAGATCCCCATTCTTGGCGCAAGCAAGTTCCGGTCAAGCGCGACCTGCTGATAAATACCCTGACTCAAGAATATGAGGTGATCAAGCGTGCAGAGGTCGAAGTTGACTACGACGAGATCAAGGGCATGGTCTTAGGCTGCGTCGCCTTTGCGGGCATGCGCGGCATGGCTTATGACTGCCAGATCGAGTGCGATGAGTTAGTGGCGCGCTTTATCGCAGCCCTACCTAACCTGCCTTAGCGCGCCTTAGTCGATGGGCCTTTATCGCCCAAGCTTAACCAGCCCTAATCCCCGAGGATTAGGGCCTTGATGGTCTAAACTAAGCTGGCCGTAGCCCATTGGCTCTTAAGCTTTCAGGATTAGCGAGCCTGAAGCTCCAGGCCTTAATGGCCTCGACTAAGCGGCCCTTGACGTTCTCAAAGCCGCCGTTGCTCATGACCACGACCGTGGTGTGTTCGTCGGTGGCTTTCCCAGTAAAGTCCCTTGACACTAACCGATCTGCCAGACATGTCATTTGGTATAATATGAGTGTAAGTGACCAAAAATAAAAGTGAGTGAGCTTATACGATAAGTGAGGAGTAAAGCTTTATGTCTGAGCTTGAACAAATACAACTGCAACCAATCGAAGTCGGCAATGCTGATTTCAAAGATATTATTGATGAAGGTTCCTTATTGGTAGATAAAACAGCTAAGCTGGCAAAGTTAGTTAAAAACAAGAAGGTTTTCTTCTCACGGCCACGTCGCTTGGGCAAAACCTTGCTTACCTCTATGCTCAAAGAGCTCTTTACTAATGGAGCACAAGGAAATAAGTATTTCGATGGCTTGGCGGTTCAATCTTTATGGCAAGATAAACAGTGTTATCCCGTAATTCATCTCTCACTGTTCGAGCTTAGCAATCCTGACGCCTTTGAACATGATCTTTGCACACGGCTACGCTCTGCCTTCTTTGCTGCGGGGTTTTCACAAGTTTCATCCGATAAAAACTGTCAATCTGATATTCTGACCAAACAGTTAGAAATATTCAGTAACATTCTTGTATCTCAAACTCAAAAAATAGTTTTTCTTATTGATGAGTGGGATTACCCATTATCCTCTCAACTTAATAATTTCCGTAATTTTGATAAAAATCGACAAATTCTAAGCGATTTATTTGGGTGGTTGCGTCTACTTGAAGGAGTTCGCTTTACCTTTGTAACTGGCATTGGCCGGTATCTTGATACCTCATTATTTACTGGGCAAGATATCGAAGATCTATCTATGGATCCAGATTTTGCCGATTTAGTTGGTTACACTAGACAAGAGGTCAAGACTTATTTTGCTCCACATATCAAGGTAGCATCCAAACTGCTGGAATGTAGTGAAGACGAACTACTTGACCAACTGAAGCAACAGTACGATGGCTTCTGCTTTGATGTAAACGCAAAAATTACACTCTACAGTCCTTGGTCAATCAACAGCTTTTTTAAACAGGTTGCTAACAAGCCAACTGAAAAGCCTAATTTTCTACCATTTTGGATGAAAAGTGCTAACGCACCTTTGGCTATTCGCACTTATCTCAAATCTCGTAATGTAGATTTGTCATTCTTAGACGAAATTACAGAACAGGGCATTAAAATCTTAGAAAGTGATTTTACCCAACCAGCAACATTTGAAAGCATTAGTTTCAATGGACTAATGGTACAGACTGGATATTTAACAATAAAGGAAGTTGTTGACCCTTCAGTTACTAACCCTTATGCACGCTGTTACTGGTGCTACTTCCCAAATAAAGAAGTTGAATCAGTCTATGCCAATGTATTTTTACGATACATCACCAATCGTTGGGGTATGGGGAAATCTTGGTTTATTGAAACAGCACAACAACTCCATGATGCCATGCATACACTAAACACTGCTGAAGCAGTCAATGCGCTCAATGTGTTTTTAGTTATTATACCTTATGACATTTGGGCTCACGCCCTAGAGAATTCGTTCCGTACTTATATCTGCTGGGCTTTGATACACAGTCAAGTTTCGGACCGAGTCCGGGAAGAAATTTTTAACTACAGAGGTAGATCTGACATTGAAATTGAGTTTGCCGATAAATTATTTGTCATTGAACTCAAGCGTTTACCGGCCAAAGGCAGCAAAAATGCAGCTAAGAAGCTAGCAGACAAGGCACAAGCTCAGATTAAAAATCGTAACTATGGTCAAAATCTGGCTACTTGGCAACGACCTCGTATTAATGAGCGCTATGGTTTAATTCTAGTTATTGCAGAAGCTACTCGTCAGATTGCTTATTGGCGCCTGATCGAACTCGATCAAAATCAAGAGCTTGACTCAAATTGGGTCGAACCATTAGATGAGCCGGTTCGTAAGTTAGAAACAGATGAAGATAATGATGCTGAGGCTGATAAGACTCAGGATTCCAAGTCTGCAACTCAAGATGCCAACGCGACAAAAACAGCTGACCAACAGGCAGATGCTGTCCCAGTCGAGTCTGATCTGCACCTTCAGACCACGTTCCAATACGTGATTGAGTTAGTAACCGATCAACCTAACAGTAAAAATCAGATCACAATTACGCCCGACCGTCTTGCTGCTAGAATGGTTCAACTTTACCAAAAGCTTCAGCAAGCAGGGCTCAAGTTCACCCCAGCAGAGCTAACCCCTATGGTTAACGCCGCCATTCGAGCTTCGCTCGCAACTGATGCCCCTAATGCCATTGTGGTTGATCGCGCTGCTTTGACCGAACAGTTAATCTCGACTCTGCTCGATCTAAAACCAGGCTCAGCGTCTTAAGCTGAGCCTGGCTATGGCAACCCCTAAACGCTGGGGCTTAAGCACCGGGGCTTAGCGGGCCTTGAGGGCATCGACTAAGCGGCCCTTGACGTTCTCAAAGCCGCCGTTGCTCATGACCACAACCGTGGTGTGCTCGTCGGTGGCCTTGACCACAGCATCGATCAGGTCTTGGGTGTTGGTCATGATGATGTGCAGAGGCTTTGGGCAGTCGCGCTCTAAGATCGACATATCCCAGTGCACGGCCTCGTTGTGATAGACAAAGACCTCATCGGCGGCGGCAAAGGAGGCACCTAAGAACTCGCGGTTAGCGCCCATCTTCATCGAGTTGGAGCGTGGCTCAAAGACGCAGACAATGCGGCGCTCTGGACCGACATTCTTGCGCAGCCCCTCTAAGGTGGTGGCAATCGCGGTTGGGTGGTGAGCAAAGTCGTCATAGACCTTGATGTCCCCAATGGTGCCGACGAGCTCCATGCGGCGCTTTGGCATCTTAAAGGTGGCCAGAGCCTGGGCGCCGTCCTTAAAGTCAATGCCAATGGACTTGGCTGCTAACAGCGCCATAAAGGCATTGTGGGCATTGTGCACACCGGTAGCGGCCAAAGTAACCGCGCACAGCTCGGCGCCGCTTGCTTGCTCGATGACCTTGAAAGCTGAGCCATCTTCGTGGGTGAGCTCAATGGTATAAGGGCAGTCCTCAGCTCCGACGGCGATACTCTTCGACCACAGGCCCTTCTTGATGGTGTCCACGGCATTTTGGTCGTGAGCAGGGTAGATGACCGTACCCGAGCTTGGGACAATGCGCACCATCTGGTGGAATTGCTTCTTGATGTCTTCGATGCTGTTGAAGATATCGGCGTGGTCAAACTCGATATTGTTGATAATGGCGATATTCGGGTGATAGTGGACGAACTTGGAGCGCTTATCAAAGAAGGCGCAGTCGTACTCATCGGCCTCAATCACAAAGTACTCACTGGCGGTGGCGCGCGCCGAGTAACCAAAGTTCTCAGGGATACCGCCCACTAAGAAGCTTGGGTTACGGCCCGTGGCCTCTAAGATCCAAGTGAGCATGGCCGTGGTGGTGGTCTTGCCGTGGGTGCCCGAGACCGCGAGCACGGTCTTGTGGCGCAGATAGAGGTCCTCTAAGAACTGAGGGCCTGAGACGTAGTTCATACGCTCATTGAGCATGCGCTCCACCACCGGCATGCCGCGCTTCATGACATTGCCCACCACGATGAGGTCAGGCTTGCTATCAAGCTGCTCGGCGCCATAGCCTTGGTAAATCTCAATGCCCGCCTCCTTGAGCTCATCGTTCATTGGGGGATAGACATTTTGGTCTGAGCCCGTGACTTTATGCCCAGCCTGCTGTGCAATCAGGGCAATACCGCCCATAAAGGTGCCGCAAATACCAAGGATATGAATGTGCATGACAAAACTCGCTTCTCGCAAGAATAAAAAAGCCAAGACCCCGGCCCTCTCCCACCCTGGGGAGTAAGCCTAAGTCTTGGCTATTGTAGCCGATCGCGCCGCCCTGGGCGCGCCACCTGCCGCACCGCGCATGCGCCGCCACGGCGCCCGCTCAGTGCGCCCTGAACTATGCGCCGCATCAACTAGGCACCCGTATTAAGCGCGCTATGCGAACCACGCGCGAACTAAGCCGCTCGCAGCGCACTGAACTTGTTATGAGCCTATGAGCCCACGCTGGGATGTATTAAGCGCGCTCTCAGCACGCTACGCTCAGTCCGCTTGAGGCGCGCTGAGCGCAGTCCCTTGGAGCGTTTGGCACACACTCAGGGCCGTACTAAGCTCACTTACGTTCACGCTGAGCGTAGCAAGCTCAGCTCGTTGGGAGCCCACTCTGAGCTTAATCTGGAAACGAGCTAAACCCACTGGGTATCTTACGGCTATGCCAACCGAGGTCAGCTCGTTTGAAGTACGCGCACGAGCACCATCGAGGTACGTACTAAGCTCGCTTAGTGCCTGCGCTCAGCTTAGCAAGCACACGCTCAGAGCGCTCTGGCTCAATCTGCTGAGAGCTTGCACCCAACACATTCTGGGCACACGCACTGAGCTGGTTATGGGCCTGCGCTGGGCACGTACTGAGTCAGCACTATTGCTCAGCCCGCTTGGTACCTACGCCGGGTGCGTCCTGTGAGCACCTGGACTCGAGTTGAGCTCACTGAGCCAGACTGAAGCTCGCTTTGAGTGCGCTCTAACCAGAGGCAGAAGGTGCGCTGCGAGCTGGTCTTACTCGAGGGGTACGGTCTGAGTGAGGTTATGATGCACCTGGCACTTGAGGTAAACGTCAAAGGCGCGCGAGTGCGTTTCCTTGGCCTTGCCCTGCTCATCGATTTCGATGGCATAGACCGCGACGTCGTTCTTATTGCCCCAGTCGACGGCCTTCTTGGCGCCCATGACTAACAAGCCGGTATCCAAGGCATCGGTCACTAAAGCAGCGCGATCAACCACCGAGACCGAGACGGTGCGGTGGGCAATTGGACGGCCGGTCTTCGGGTCAATCACGTGGGAGTAGAAGTTGTTGGTCTTATCGTCGATAAAGAAGTTGCGGTAAGAACCAGCAGTCGAGATCGCCATGCCCTGCGGGCAGACAGCGGTAAAGACCTTTTGGCCGTTGCTTAATGGGTCTTCAATGCCGACGCGCCAGAGCTTGCCCTCAGGGTTGGCGCCCTTGGAGCGAATGGCACCGGCAATGGCGATCATGTAATTTGCCACACCCTTTTGGTCCATGATGGCCGCGAGCTCATCGGCTGCTAAGCCCTCACCAATGGTCGAGAGGTCAAGCTCGACGCGTGGGTCGGTCTTAACTAAGAAGGCCGTGCCCCCAGCTCTACGCAGCGAGAACTTGTCTAAGCCGACATAGGTCTTAGTCTCGGCGATCTGCTCATCAGTTGGGGCATGCTCAATTTGACCTTTTGGACCAAAGCCCCAGAGGTTGACCAGCGGTCCTACCGTTGGATCCATCGCTTGGCCGATGCGGCGCGACTGGCGTTGCACTTCCTCGAGCACCTGACCTAAGTAGCTTGAGATTGGGAAGTCACCGGTGCTGTGGTGCTCATTGAAGCGGGCAATTTCGGCCGTCTTATCAAAGGTCGAAATGGCCTTGCCCACCTTGGTGAAGACAAATTCGGCGTCCGAGCGTAAGGTGTCCTCACCACCAGGATAGCCGCCTGGCACCGTGATGTAATAGAAGGTACCAAAAACCTGACCATTGATCTTGGTGACTTCAGTAAAAGGCTGGGTGAGCACATCACCACTCGTGCCGCCCACCGGCGTCTGCTCCTTACCACAGCCGCTTAATGCCACCAAAGATAAAGCTAAGAGCGACGCGGTCAGTACTTTTGTTACCTTCATTACAACCTCCCTCTAGGGCCTAAACCTGCTGGATTAAGGCCTAAACCTGTTGGAACTCAATCGGCTCGTGCATGCAATGCTTGGTTGGCTTATGCTCCTTTTTGCCGTTAAAGCCGCAGGAGGTGTTAGCACAAGCCGCGCAGTTGATGCCCTCTAAGATGGCGTGAGCCTCGCTCTCGCTCTTGAGCGCACCGCGCTTGAAAATCAGACTGAGCGCCATGCACAGCACAAACACACAAAAGATGCCAAAGGTCACTAAGTAAATCATTCCCACCTCACTTGCGCGCTCCAGGGTGAACCGGCGCGCTCATTGTAAGCTGACATTAAGAAAACTATAGCGCAAAAGGCCTAAATCTGTATGGCCTTGCGCAAATTTATCCGGTGCGCGACGTTGATTGTGCGCACCGGCCTCACTAAAATAAGGGGATTTTGGACTGCGCGCGCCTAAGCGGCCTGCGCTTTAAGTCCTAGTTTAGGGTGCCTTAACCTAATAAAGGTTAAATTTTAACGAAGGTTAAATTTTGTCATGCGCACAAGTCGTTACTTGCTCTCAACGTTAAAAGAGAATCCAGTTGAGGCCGTGGTCGATAGCCACCGCCTGATGTTACGTGCCGGTCTGATTCGTCAGGTCGCCTCCGGTATCTACAACTGGTTGCCCACCGGCCTTAGAGTGCTGCACAAGGTCGAGGCCATTGTGCGCGAGGAAATGAATAAGAAGGGCGCCATTGAGATCTCGATGCCAGTCGTGCAGCCAGCCGATCTGTGGCGTGAGTCGGGCCGCTACGTCAAGTATGGCCCAGAGCTGTGCCGCCTCAAGGACCGCAAGGAGAATGAGTTCGTCTTAGGTCCTACCCACGAAGAGGTGATCACCGCCTTATGCCGCAACGAGATTAAGTCCGCCCGTCAGCTGCCACTTAATCTCTACCAAATCCAGACCAAGTTCCGCGACGAGATGCGTCCACGCTTTGGTGTGATGCGCGGCCGTGAGTTCATTATGAAGGACGCCTACTCCTTCCATATTGACCACGAGAGCTTAGAGCAGACCTATCAGGATATGTATGACGCTTACAGCGCCATCTTCACCCGCTTAGGCCTGACCTTCCGCGCGGTCGAGGCCGACACTGGCAGTATCGGTGGTAACCACTCCCACGAGTTCCAGGTCTTAGCTGAGGCCGGTGAAGACACGATCGCTTACTCCGATGAGTCGAACTACGCGGCCAACATCGAGATGGCCGAGGCTTTAGCTCCAACTGAACAACGTGGTCCGGCAGGTGAGCCATACAGCAAGGCCCCAACCCCAGGTTGCCATACCGTGGACGAAGCTGCTGCGGCCCTCAAGATGGACGCGAACAACGTCTTAAAGAGCTTAGTCGTGCGTGGTGAGCCTAAGGAAGACGGCTCCTGCGAGCTCATCATGCTGTGCCTGCGCGGTAACCAAGAGTTAAACGAGGTTAAGGCAGGTAAGATTGAGGGTATCTCGACCCCAGTTGAGTTTGCCTCCGACGAAGAGATCGCCGCGTTAATGGGGGCCCACCCAGGTTCGTTAGGCCCTGTGGGCTTTAAGGGCCGCATCATCTTCGATCGCAACGCCAATGTCATGAGCAACTTTGCTTGCGGCGCCAACGAGGATGGCTACCACTTAATCAACGTCAACTTAGATCGCGATATCCCAACTTACGAAGTCGCTGACTTACGTAATGTCGAGGAAGGTGATCCAAGCCCAGATGGCAAGGGCCACATCAAGCTGCGTAAGGGCATTGAGGTGGGCCAGGTCTTTATGCTCGGCACCAAGTACTCGCAGGCCATGGGCGCCACCGTCACTGACAGCAAGGGTCAGAACATCCCAATGGAGATGGGCTGCTACGGTATCGGTGTCACCCGCGTCATCGCTGCTGCCATCGAGCAGCACCACGACGATAAGGGTATCGTCTGGCCTGATTCCATGGCCCCATTCATGGTCGGCATCGTCGCCATTGGCTTAGGTAAGAGCGAGGAAGTCAAGGCCGAGGCCGAGAAGCTCTACCAAGAGCTCGAGGACTTAGGCGTTGAGGTACTCTACGATGATCGCGACGAGCGGGCCGGTGTTATGTTCTCGGACATGGAGTTAATCGGCATTCCACACGTTATCACCGTCGGTGCTAAGGCCTTAGCTAACGGCCAGCTCGAGTACAAGAACCGCCGCACCGGTGAGCGCGAGTTCATTGCCAAGGACCAAGTCTTAGCTGCCTTAAAGCAAAAGTTAGGTCTCTAAGATTAAATCGCAGTCCCCGTACTGCAAGCCCCCGCCTGCCTCGCAGCGCTGGGGCTTTATTTTTACCGCCCTACCACACTCCCGCCCCTACCGCACACAGTGCGCCATCCCATCGCCACTGACAAGGCAAGCCACTCCGCGCGCTCTCATAGCACTGACCAAACGCGCCCTAAGACATCACTGGCCGATCTCGTCTATGGGCACCACTGTTCAGGCCGATCACGGCTTAGACCACGCACACGGGTCAGTCGCTCTCCTGCTCAATCCAGACAGCGCTCCGACCTAACTCAGCCGTAAGTTGGCGTGGAAACCATCCCAAGAGCAGGACTGAGAGCGCGCTGCCAGCGCAATAATGCGGTTCACACCCCGAGCTCAGGACAAATTAGGGCTTGACAAGCAAGGCACGGTGGTTAAGACGGCCTGCCAGCCTAAAAATGTCCCCAAATTGCGTTTTTGGTGTGAGGGTTCACATCGATCTTGCTCACAGATCTGATGTAATTAAGTAACATTAACAAAAGCTGATATTTATCGCATTTATCACCCGCCAAACCACCTAAAAGAGCCGTTTGGGCCAGGTTAAAACCATGCTAAAAATGACCATTTCATGTTATACGGTTAGCAATGGTTAACCACTCTTATGACTATCCGTGCGCAATCTTCGTGCCTTTACGGCAAAAGCACAGCTTAGGTCAAACTTTTCCCTACTCTCTACTCGGCGCTACGGCCATTTACGTTCTAAACACCGATTTTATCAGGATTATACGCGCTAATGACTTTTATTAACAATTGAGCGCAATACGCACGCAAGTGCGGTGAGTTGCGCCCCGTCCTTCGCAAATGACACAGTCAACGAGGGTCAAAAAAGCATAGTGTGAGCTCACTCACAAAGTTAGCATAAAGTTCAATGTAAACGTTACCACAAAAGGTCGTGAAAATTTGTAACATTGGCTTACGAATGCGGGTTTGCGTGGTATCTTGACTAAGAACTAAGCGCTATCACTACCGATTACGTCTAATTTTCTTTAATCCAAAACATGATGAGTTTCTCATTTTTTACCCCGACAACTCTCTATCATGAGCGTGTCCTGAGGTTGCGCCCAGGGTAGCATCTAGCGCTACCACCAACAGAGTCTAGGGGGCCAAACCTTAAGGCTGATTCACTGTAGAGGGTTACTAATCTATGAAGAAGTCACTGATTGCTGTTGCTGCTGCCGCTTTATTTGCAACCGCTGCTGCTGGCACCGCTCAAGCAAGCGATGTTCTGATCGGTTCTTGCATTTACAAGTTCGACGATACTTTCATGACTGGCGTTCGCAACAACATGCAAAAGGCCGCTGAAAGCTTAGGCGCTGAGATCGAGCTCGTAGACTCGCAAAACCGTCAGCCAATGCAGAACGACCAAGTTGATACCTTCATCACCAAGGGTGTTAACGCCTTAATCATCAACCCAGTAGACCGTTCGGCCGCTGGTCCTTTAGCTGACAAGGCTAAGGCTGCTGACTTACCAATCGTCTTCATCAACCGTGAGCCAGACAAGGCTGTGTTAGACGGCTGGGATAAGGCCTACTACGTTGGCGCTAAGGCTGAGGAGTCGGGCACCATCGGCGGTCAGTTAATTGCTGAGTACTTCAAGGCTCACCCAGAGGCTGATAAGAACAAGGACGGCAAGCTCCAGTACATCTTAATCAAGGGCGAGCAAGGCCACCAGGACGCTACCTTACGTTCTGAGTACTGCGTCAAGGCTATGAAGGACGCTGGCTTAGACATCGTTGAGGTTGGTGCTGACAACGCTAACTGGGATAAGGTTCAAGGCCACGACAAGATGAAGAATTTCATCACCTCCTTAGGTGTTGATGGCATTGAGGCCGTTTTAGCTAACAACGACGACATGGCTTTAGGTGCAGTTGAGGCCTTAAAGTCTGAGGGCTACAACTTAGGTACCGATGGCAAGGATCCTTCCAAGTTCATCCCAGTCGTTGGTGTTGACGCTACCGCTCCAGCTCTGCAAGCCATTTCCAAGGGCCAGATGTTAGGTACCTCCTTAAACGACGCTGTTAACCAGGGTACTGCCGCTGTTCGCATTGCTAACCAAGTAGCAAGCGGTGGTGAGGTTACCGAGCAGAGCATCGGCTACAAGATCACCGATGGCAAGTACGTCTGGATTCCATACGTTCGCGTAACCCAAGAGAACTACAAGGACTTCATGTAATAGTTCTCTGTTGAGCTGAAAGCTAAAGCCCAAGAGCAAAAAAGCTCTGAGGCACCGCCCAGAAGACGCCACAAGCAAGAGCACAGCTCGGCTGTCTTGCCGCAGCGGCGGCCGACTGGGCGGTTTTTTTCAGTTTTCAGCCCCGCCCCACCCCTCTCAGGCCACTCCCCAAGCATCAGCTCTTAACAAGAGCTAACTTCAAAAAGAAAGCTCCCTGAGCCGACCTGACAGCACGGTGGGTCGTTGGGGACTGAGCCTTGAGATGAGCTGCCGCGCGCAGTTCATCTCAGGGCTCAGTCTACGTCCAAAGCGTAAAGCACCTAGTGCCCCCTAACGGGCAAGCTTAGAAGGCACTAGGTTTGAGCCCTGATGCCGCAGGCATCACAAGCTCTTACAGTGGAAACTTAGTGCTGCCGCACTCCTTTTAGGGGGTGCGGCGGCACTATCAGCCAAGCGCTAGGCCTTACCGAATAAGCGCCTAAACGCACGCTGACCACAAGCGCTTTACGCAGTTACGAGGATCAAATTCATGAGTCAGTACATCCTTGAGATGAACGATATCGTGAAGCGCTTCCCTGGTGTATTGGCACTTGACCACGCCAATCTAAAGGTAAGACCAGGCACTGTGCACGCCTTAATGGGTGAGAACGGCGCCGGTAAATCAACGCTCATGAAATGTCTGTTTGGTCTGTATCACCCAGATGAGGGTGAGATCTTATTTAATGGCAAGTCCATTAATGACATTCCAAACACCAAGACGGCTCTTGCCATGGGTATTTCCATGATTCACCAAGAGCTGCACCCAATCCGCTTCCGCTCGGTCATGGAAAATGTGTGGATTGGTCGCTTCCCCAAGAAGTACGGTTTTGTTGACCATCAGGCCATGTACGACAAGACCATTGCTCTGTTCAAGAGCATTGGCCTGGACGTTGACCCGAAGGAATTAGCAGGCCGCGTCTCTGCCTCCAAGCTCCAGCTGGTGGAAATCGCCCGCGCCATTTCCTATGACGCCAAGATCATCATCATGGACGAGCCAACCTCTTCGTTAACTGAGAACGAGGTTGAGTATCTGTTCAAGATTATCAACAAGCTGCGTGACGAAGGCCGTTCGATCATCTACATCTCCCACAAGATGGAAGAGATCTTAAAGATCTCCGATGACGTCACCATTATGCGTGACGGCAAGTACATCGGTACTTATGCCGCCAAGGACATCGACCAAGACTTCATCATCAAGAAGATGGTGGGCCGTGATATGTCCAACCGCTTCCCACCACGCACCGATGCTCCAGCCCCTCAAGAGGAAGTCGTCCTCGAGGTCAAGGACTTCACTGCCGCGAACCCACGTTCGTTCAAGGATGTTAACTTCCAGTTACACCGTGGCGAGATCTTAGGTATTGGTGGTCTGGTTGGTGCCCAGCGTACTGAGCTCGTGGAGACTATCTTCGGCTTACGCGCCTTAGATCACGGCAAGATCTTCAAGGACGGCAAGGAGATCAAGGTAAACTCGGTGCGCGATGCTAAGCGCAACGGTATCGCCCTGTTAACCGAAGAGCGCCGTCAAAACGGTATCTTTGGCATCTTGTCGATCTTAGATAACACGGTTATTGCCGCGCAGAAGTCCTTTGCCCATATGGGTATCTTGGACACCACCAAGCGCGCTCCAGCCGCCGAGAAGGCTTGTAAAGAGCTCAACGTAAAGACGCCAAACCTGCAGGTTCCAATCAAGAACCTCTCTGGTGGTAACCAACAGAAGGTGTTAATTGCCCGCTGGCTTTTGACCAATTCGGACATCATCATCTTCGACGAGCCAACCCGTGGTATCGACGTTGGTGCCAAGTACGAAATCTATACCTTAATGCTTGATCAGCTGAAGCAAGGCAAGTCCATCATCATGATTTCCTCGGAAATGCCAGAACTTATGGGTATGTCCGACCGCATCATGGTAATGTGCGAAGGTCACGTCACCGGCTTTGTGGACAAGCAGAACTTTGACCAGGTCGAGATTATGCGCCTGGCTTCCAGCTTTAAGAAGTAGAAGAGGTTTGTATGGCTAACACCATTTCCCAACAATCCTACTACAAGGCTCTGACGGGCTTAGGCGCTGGCGTAATTGTATTAGGCGCCATCCTATACTTCGTCGCTATCAAGACCTTGTACGATTTGCCTGTCATCATGATGTTGGTAGGCTTATGGATGACAATCCAAAACGGCTATCGCTACACCCATCCACGTCCAGGTGCCCGTGATATCGTTTTAAATGCCAAGACGCTCAACAACGTCCTGACCAATTACGCGATCATTATCGCGATGGTGGTCTTAGTTTTGATCATTTGTATCCTGCAACCGCGCTTCATGCAGATTCGCGTGGTCTTGGATATTATGACCCAGTCGTCAACTAAGCTCATCATTGCCTTGGGTATCTGCTTTACCCTGATTATCGCAGGCTGCGACCTGTCCGCTGGTCGTATTGTGGGCTTAGCTGCCGTTATCTCCACCTCGATGCTGCAAACGGCCGACTACGCCAACCGCTTCTACCCAGATCTGGCTCAACTGCCACTGTTCATCCCGATCATTATTGCGATCGCGATCTGCATGCTGTTCGGTGCGCTAAACGGCTTCTTGGTAGCGCAGTACGAAATGCACCCGTTCATTGCAACCTTGGCCACCTCGGTTATCGTTTACGGTTCGTGCTCCCTGTACTTCGACTTACCACCTAACAACTCGCAGCCAATCGGTGGTGTCCGTCCAGACTTTGCGGCCTTAGGTCAGACCAAATTCTTCCAGGGCGGCGGCTTCCCAGGTATCTCGATTCTGATTCCTATTGCCGCAGTTGTCACCGTAGCAATCTGGTTCGTCCTCAACAAGACCGTCTTTGGTAAGAACGTTTACGCCTTAGGTGGTAACCGTGAGGCCGCCGTGGTCGCAGGTGTTAACGTCTACGCAACCAACCTCTTCATCTTCGTCTTAGCCGCTGGTCTCTATGGCTTAGCCGGTGTATTAGAAGCAGCACGTACCGCTGGTGCCACCAACCAATACGGTATGGGCTATGAGCTGGACGCTATCGCCGCGTGCGTGGTTGGTGGTGTATCGCTGATGGGTGGTATTGCAACCGTCTCCGGCATCATCGCTGGTGTGTTCGTCTTCACCATTATCACCTACGGCTTACAGTTCATCTCGGTATCGCCAATGTGGCAGCAGGTCATCAAGGGCATCATTATTGCCACCGCTGTTGCTATTGATATGGGCAAGTACCGCAAGAAGAACTAATCCCCAACCAAACAAAAACAAGTCCCTGGGCCCCGCCCAGGGCGCCCTTGGCCCCCTACGGGGCCAAGGGCTTTATGGCACCTGCCAAGGCCCGCCCCGCGCGGTTCCCGCGCTGCTCCCACCGCGCTCACCACAACGTAGCGCAGAGCGCACGCAGCTGAGCGCAAACAGCTCTACTCTGGGCGCGTACGCAGCACGGCAGCGATTTCCTTGGCACCAAGGGTGCTGTTTTTGCTAAGATCCCAAAAAACCTTGTCTCAAGGCACCACACCATGCATGTGATGCCCTAGGGGCGTACCTTCGGGCACGCCCTTTTTAATGCCCGCAATCTAGGAAAGCGCACCAAATCGGTTCAAGACAACTGACTAAAACCAAGCGGTGCACCATTAAAAATCAGCGCCTGAGTGTACCCCACAGCGGTGCTAAAATCGCCCTATTTCCTAATAAACACGGGCCCGCGCCGCAGCGACGCCCTATTGCCAGCGCTCTTGCAGCGCCAATAAACCAAGGATTTGTGATTGATGAAGAAGTTACTGTCTGCCTTAGTCTTAGGCGCAGGTTTATGCGCTGCCCTGAGCTCGACCACTTTTGCTCAGACCTTACGCGTGGGCACTCACCCAACCTTTGCTCCATTTGAGTTTGTTGACAGCGAAGGCACGCCAATTGGCTTTGACCTCGACGTCATCAACGCCATTGCCAAGGTTAATGGTGATGAGATTCAGATTGAGTCGATGCCTTTTGACGGCTTAATCCCATCGATTTTGACCGGCAACCTCGACCTCATTATCTCGGGCATGACGATCACCGACGAGCGCAAGAAGCGCGTCGACTTCTCCAAGGGCTACTACAACTCCAAGCTCTCGATCATTATCAAGAAGGATAAGGCTCAAGAGTACACCAGCGCTGACGCCTTAAAGGGCAAGACCATTTGCGTTCAGATTGGTACCACTGGCCACGCCTTTGCCGACAAGATTAGCCCAGATCACGTCAAGGCCTTAAACAACGAGCCTGATGCCATCTTAGAGCTGACCAATGGTGGCTGCGAGGCTGTCATCAACGACCGTCCAGTTAACCTCTACTACCTGCAAAAGGCCAACTTAGACACCTTAATCGACTTTGTTGACCCACAATTTGAGAAGCAGGCCGACGTCTACGGCATTGCCATGCGCAAGGGCAACGAGGAGCTGTTAAACAAGATCAACTCGGGCTTAGATAAGATCACCGCCTCCGGCGAGCTCGACGCCATTCACTTAAAGTGGTTTGGCCAGGACACCAAGGGCCGCACCGCTGAGCAAATCGCCGCTGAAAAGGCTCAAGCTGAAGCCCCTGCCGCCGAGTAAAAAAAAAAAGAGTTCACAGCAGGGCAAGCCTGCTTACATTAAGTCTTGAGCCAAGGCCAACCTCACGGTTGGCCTTTTTGCGCCCACCACCAAGCCTCAGCGCGAGCAACAGCGCCAACAGCCACCTTCATCTACGCAGCTTCGAATAGCTACCCAAGCTCTCTGAGCTAATGCACTTTACCCTTTCTTTTGGCCCGGCGGCAGCGAACAGCCCACCAAAACAGTTGAACATTCCCACCATCCTGGCGCATAGAGCGAAGGCAGTGAACGGGTATTTTAAGAGGGTACGGCAAAAGATGGGGTACACTTGACTTCGTGGAACGCAACGTTTGACTTTAGTCACGGTCACATCCTTCCCAAGCAATGACCCACGACCACAGTCCAATATTTCTTCCACCACTTAGACAGCGCAGCGGTAACGAGCCAATGGCGCTGTAAGCGCAACAGTACATGACCAACCATCTCCATCCCGGCGCATTGGTCAAATGTTTTGAGCGGGTATTTTAAGGGGGTGCGGCAAAAGATGGGATACACTTGACTTCGTGGAACGCAACTATTGACTTTAGTCACGGTCACATCCTTCCCAACCAGTGACCCACGACCACAGTCCAATGTTTCTTCCACCACTTAGACAGCTCATCGGTAACAAGCCAATGGCGCTGTAAGCGCAACAGTACATGACCAACCACCACCATCCCGGCGCATTGGTCAAATGTTTTGAACGGGTATTTTAAGGGGGTGAAGAGGAAATTGGGGTAAACTGAATTGCGTTGGGCGGCAACGATTGACATAAGTTTCCATTCTCGATCAAGGCCTGAGAAACTAAGAACAAGGATAGAAACCAAGTCAACCGCTCCCGCCAAACCGAGGGCAGATAAGCCCAGAGCAACGGCCTAGGGAACGGAGAGTTAATTACGGCCAAACAGCTAAGGTGATTAACTCTTTCCTTCCAACACTGACATTACGGCCCGTTAGCTTTCGATCGATGTGGTAGTTGCTCGAAGGCAAACAAACCAAGATGTCAGCTCTAGGATCCCTGTAAACCAAGGCTGTAGCAATACCGCCAGCACAGGGGAAAATCCTCGCTTAAGACAGCAGGAGGATGTCCGCTTAGAGTATCACCTCCCCTGTGCTAAAACAAGGCTCTGCCGAACGCTCGGCAGGTTATCTACTAACTCCAAGCGGAGAGACGCGATGATTATCAATCGAGTCTATACAGAGCGCAAGTTGAGCTACTGCAACAAGTGCTTTGTCTGGATGCTGGGAACCACGATCTCAATTGGCCTTTATTTGGCCTTCGATATCACCTTCAACGAAGAGCCTACGCTCTTTATCGGCTGTTCGTTAGCACTGGCAGGGCTAAGCGTCGCCACGATCGTTATTGGTTGGACCATTTACACCACCTTGAATGATTTGAAAGATAGCCCATCACCTCAAGCCAACTCCAGTGATGGAGGTAAAGCACCGTCTGCTTCTGACGGTGCCGGTGTAAACTCTGCACAGACTGAGAACAGTCTAAAGACTGATGTTCACATTGTGCTTGAGTCTAAGGTTGATGCTAACGGTAAAGCTGAGACTTCTGCTGATATCTCACTTGACTCAAGGGGTAATGTCATAATCATTGCCCCAAGCAAGGCAGATAAAGTAACCGTTAACCAAGGATACTCTGCCACCACTGGAGCTGAAACAGCCCAAGAAAAGGGTCAAACTAAACCTGAGAACCAAAACTCTGATCAGAGTTAGTCTTGGTCTTCATTGACCTAGGCCCCACTGATTGCAAGCCAGCGGTAAAAGGGCAATATTACAAGAGGAATGCGACTCACAAGCTGGTTTGCAAAAATCACAGCTTTCAGGTCGCAAACCTCTTATAATGCTCAATAACATCTGGCGCAATTTAGGAACCTTGCTAGTCAAGCAAGTGCTTTTTTTTTGAAAGTCGAGGTTTAAAATGGATTTCACCTGGATGGATTGGGTTTTTATCGCATTCTGCGCCTTGTTCGGAGCATCGGCAGTGTTCTATGCCATTCTGCTTAACCGCTTATAACGGCATTTAGCACCGCAGTCATCACGCAGAAAATAGTAGGCTGAACCAATCCTATCTCAATCAGCAATCAGCCTAAATTCTCGGGAAATAGCCTTGGCCTAACAGCTAAGGCTGTTTTGTTTCTAAAGCATGGCTTTTATGAGCTGCGAACATGCACTATCTCTTGTCGCTGGGCTCGGTGTGCACGGCTGGAACGGACAGACCAACAGAAAAGCCGAGCATTGCTAACCACGGCCGCGCCAAAAAGCACAGCCGGTGTGGTCGACGCATTAACCTGTCCCCGTCTGAATATTTGGCTTGCTTTCCAGGCCCAGAGGGGTAGGAGACTCACAAGCCTGCAGCAAAAAGCACTGCTTTCAGGTCGCAAACCTCTTATAATGGTCAGTACCATCTGGCGCAATTTAGGAGCCGTGTGGCTCAAACCAGTGCTTTTGAAAATCGAGGTGCAAATGGATCTTAACTGGATGGATTGGGTTTTTATCGCATTATGCGCTTTGTTCGGTGCATCGGCAGTGTTCTATGCCATTCTGCTTAACCGCTTATAACGGCATTTAGCACCGCAGTCATCACGCAGAAAATAGTAGGCTGAACCAATCCTATCTCAATCAGCCTAAATTCGGGAAATAGTCTTAGCCTAGCCGCTGAGGCTGTTTTGTCTCTAAGGCACGGATTTCATGAGCAAGAGCTCACACATGTCGTTTAGCCCAGAGGCAGCGAGCAGCCAACCATAAAAGCCGAGCGTTGCTAACCACCACTATCCTTGCGCATAGAGCGAAAGATTTTAGGTCACCAGCATCTTTTAATAGGTGTGAACAGCTGGTACAAGTTAGAAGCCGTGTGGCTAAAACCAGCGCTTTTAGAAATTGAGGTGCCAAATGGACTTCACGTGGATGGATTGGATCTTTATCGCATTATGCGCTTTCTTCTCGGCAACGATGTTGTTCCTTGCCATTTTAATTAACCGCTCATAAGCGGGTCGGGCTCAACCCAGCATTGAGCCCCGAGCAATCACGCCAATGGTAGGCTGAGCCAATCCTACCTGGCCTAAATGCGGGAAATGGCCTGAGCCAAGCTGCTAAGGCTGCTCTACCTTCCGTGCGCTGAGCGCAAAGACGAAAACGGGAAGCTTGTGGCCTCCCGCTTCTTTTTATTTTTGCTTGTGCTGCTTAGATGATGACTAAGCGGCCTTCAATCGCACCGGCTTGGTCTAAGGCCTCTAATACCGACATCAAGTCGCCTGGGGCTAAGCCTACTTCGTTGATGGCGCGGACCAAATCATCGAGGGTGGTGCCTGGGTCAAATTTGAACATGCGGCCCTGCTTTTCCTCGACGTTGATATTGGAGTTTGGAACCACAGCCGTGCGGCCTTGGCTAAATGGAGCAGGCTGCGATACTTGTGGGTCTTCGCTGACCGTGACGGTTAGGCCACCGTGAGTTACGGCCACTGGCTTTAAGCGCACGTTGCTGCCCACGACGATGGTGCCAGTACGCGAGTTAACCACGATACGGGCATCTTCTTGGCCCTCAGCGATATCGAGGTTCTCTAAGGAGGCCATGAACTCCACGCGCTTGCTTGGGTCACGTGGGGCCGTAACGCGAATCGAAACTGCGTCTTGGGCCACGGCCGAGCCTTGACCAAAGATGCTGTTGATGGTGTCCGCGACGTTCTTAGCCGTGGTGAAATCTGGGCGATCTAAGTTCCAAGTGATGCTGTCGGTTAAGTTAAAGTCAGTTGGAACCTCACGCTCGACCGTGGCACCGTTAGGAATACGACCAACGGTTGGAGTGTTGACCACGACGCGCGAGCCGTCGGCACCGGATACGCCTAAGCCACCGACGACTAAGGAGCCTTGGGCGACCGCATAGACGTTGCCGTCAATACCACGCAGCATGGTTTGCAAGAGCGAGCCACCACGCAGCGACTCGGCCTCGCCGATCGCTGAAACCGTGATATCAACTTGCTGACCCGGCTTGGCAAATGGAGGCAGTTCCGCGTGCACGACCACTGGAGCGACGTCAGAAATCTTTAAGGTGACGTTATCTGGAACCTTGATGCCAAAGTTGTTGAGCATCGAGCGGAAGGTCTGCTCGGTGAAGTCAGAGTTACTCTCACCGGTACCGGCTAAACCAGCCACCAGACCGTAACCGATCAATTGGTTGCTGCGCACACCCTGCACCGAGGCCAAGTCTTTAAGGCGAGCGGCCTGGGTGGTGGTCATGGTTGCGCCCAGAGTGAGCACACAGCAGACTAAAGCGAAAAGAAATTTATAAATGCGCATAACCTACTATCCTGACCTACGTCCTAACCGAGCCTTACCCTCTTAAGCTTAATGCTTGTCGCTTAGCCCTGACTGAGTGCTAACTTCGCGCTTACTTCGCGCTAACTTCGCGCTAGCTTGCGCGAGCCTAGCTGCGCGCTAGCTCTGAGCTCCTTGGCTTAGAAGAAGATGTTAAAGGCGCTGTTGAAGAAGCGGCTGATAAAGCCACGCTCTTGGGTGTCAGCAAAGTCGCCGGTGCCACCGTATTGGATGCGGGCATTGGCGATACGCTGCGACGAAACCGTGTTGTCGGAGCTGACGTCCTCAGAGCGCACGATACCAGTGACGCGGATGTACTCATTGCCGTTATTGAGCATGAGCCACTTCTCGCCGCGCACCACCAGATTGCCGTTGGCTAAGACCTTGACCACGCTCACCGAGATATTACCGGTTAAGCTGTTGGACTGGCTCGCGTCGGAGTTGCCTTCAAAATCTGAGGTGTTGCTGAGGCTAGCCGAGGTATCGTAACCATTGATCGTCACTGGACGGCCGCCCACTGCCAACGCACCAAAGCCAATGCTATTGCTCTTGCCTAAGGTGGTACCAGCATTCTTCGAGGCGCTGGTACGCTCGTCTAACTGCACCGAGATTAAGTCGCCGACCTTGTGGGCACGGGTATCGGTGTACAGGCCGTTATTGGAGGAATAAGGATTAAAAAGCGAGCCGGTTGGCACTGCCGTAGTGTAATCTTCTTCCGGCAAGGCAGGAGCAAAATCAGGATCGTCCGGCTGCGGGCCTAATGCATCAAGCGCACAACCCGTGAGCAGGAAAGGCATTAGCCCTACTAACATCGCCTTTTGTAACTTGGTCATGTCCTACCTCTTTGTTTTGCCGGTACGCTACCGCTTTATGCTACCGTTGCGCTCCTTATCCCAAGCCTAGGCCCTTAAGGGCCTAAGCTGCTTTACGGGCTATTAGGTCGATTGGATTAAAGTACCCATCATCGAGTCCACGGTAGTGAGAACCTTAGAGTTCATTTCGTAGACACGCTGAGCCTGAATTAAGTTAACCAGCTCTTCGGTGACCTTAACGTTCGAGGTCTCAAGTTGACCTTGGCGAATCGTGCCCATACCGTTTTCACCACCGACACCCTGCTGTGGGTCGCCCGAGGCCGAAGTCTGTAAGTACAGGTTCTGACCAATTGGCTCAAGGCCGGCCGGATTGATGAAGTTGGTTACGGTGATCTGACCTAAGTCTTGGGCTTCGGTCTGACCTGCGATCTGTACGGAAACCTGGCCATCGATCGAAACCGAGATACCGACTGCATCTTCTGGGATGGTGATCTCAGGTAATAAGGTGTAGCCCTCAGCGGTGACAATCACACCTTCTTCGTTGGTGGTGAACTGACCGTTGCGGGTGTAGGCCGTGGTGCCGTCTGGCATTTCAATCTCAAAGAAACCGGCGCCGTTGATCATCAGATCTAAGGAGTTATCGGTGGACTCAACATCACCTTGGGTGAAGTTCTTTTGGGTAGCGACCACGCGGGCACCGGCACCAACCATTAAGCCCTCTGGTAAGAAGGCATCAGCGGTCGAGCGACCACCTGGCTGGTTGACCTTTTGATAGAGCAGGTCTTCGAAAATGGCGCGGCTCTTCTTATAGCCGACGGTCGAGGCGTTGGCTAAGTTGTTGGACGTAACCGAGATATTGGTCTGCTGGCTGTCCAAACCAGTCTTACAAATCCATAAAGCTGGAATCATGTATAGCCTCTACTGATTAATCGTAAGCAAGTAAACGGTTTTGCTGGTCAGCCATCTCACCTGCTGACTGCATCATCTTGACTTGAGCCTCATACTGGCGCTGGACGCGGATTAAGCTCGTCAATTCTTCGACAGGATTTACGTTCGAGGCCTCAAGCATACCGCTTTGGAGCTGAGCCGTATTATCCATATTAAGGGTGGCCCCATCACGCGAGCGGAACAGGCCATCGTAGCCCTTTTCGATCGTGGTTAAATCAGGCTTGACCATCTTGATGCGCTGATAGGTTTCCACCACATCAGAATCAGCCCCTAAAGGCTTGCCGGTGATATAACCATCAGCATTGATGTTGATCTCGGCAAGGGGCATCGGCAACACAATCTGATTGCCGTTTTCGTCTAAGACGTCTAAACCATTGGAGGTATGAAGCACTCCATCAGGGCCTAAGGCGAAATTACCGTAACGGGTATAAGCCTCGTTGCCTTGGGCATCAGCCACCGCAAAGAAGCCATCGCCTTGCATCGCCACGTCTAAGGTACGGCCGGTGGTCTGCATCGCGCCACCTTGGAAGTTATAGCCTGGTACCTCGGTCATGGCAAAGGCGCGCGTAGGATAGGCATTGCCAAACACGCTCATGGCACGGGTATTTTCAAACTCAGCCTTAAAACCAGTCGTGTTTGCATTGGCTAAATTATTGGAGCGCACCGACAAGGAGTGAAAATTCTCCTTAGCACCGGCCATCGCCACCCATAACAAATTATCCATACGACACTCCTCTTGAGAAAAGCACCCCTAACTTTAGCAAGCCTTATGCCACGCCCAAGTCCCCATCAAGCCCAGGCCAAGCCCCATTTAGCGGGCGTTGGCGCCGCTTTGCGGCGATCCTGCTGAGTACTTACGGCGCTTGGTTGCGCCATTGCTCTGCGCAGGTTGCGCTCCTAGCGCGCAGTGGCTGCTTGCTGATTAGCCCCGCTATTTTAAGCCATTTTGGGATCAGATCGTGCTTTGTGGCACTAAATACAGCAAGGCCAAGGTCCACGGCGTGGGCCTTGGCCTCAAGGCGAGGACACGATATGCGATCTTTAGATCGTGACCTTCTTGGCGTCCTCGAAGGAAATCTCACCGGCACCATAGATCGAGAGCATGGTATCGCTGGTGGTATTGCCTAAGGTGACCGAGGTGACTAAGCCTAAGCTCTTAACCGGCAGACGAATAGTCTCACCGGCGGCATTCTTGCCCGTGACCTCTAAGACGTACTTACCGGCGGCGCACAGCTGATACTTTGGGGTATCAGGATCGGTGGTGCCCTCATCGCCATCGGCGACCTCATCACCCGTGCCGGTATCGGTGCCAGTATCAGTACCCGTATCGGTACCATCAGCGGCGGCAACCTCATCACCGGTGGAGGTATCACCCTCACCGCCGCCGGTCGATGGTGTCTCCACTGGGCCATCCGGCGAGTAAATGCCCGGCCAGGCAAACTTGATTTCGCTGGTTAAGGCATCGGCGCTATCGCGGTACACGACTTCACCTGAGGAGGCATCCTTGATGGTGAGCTCGAGATCGTAATAGGTCTCGTCACCGGCATCGATCGCCCAGCTTAAGGTGTTGGAGCCATCGAAGAAGCCCTTATTGCTATCGGTGTACACATAGGTACCGATGAGCGAAGTGGCGTTGAGCGCCGAGCTCGACTTAACCTGCTCGATAATGCCATCCATGCTGGTGTTGATCGAGTTTAAGCTCTCAACCATGGACAGCTGCGACATTTGCGATACCAGCTCGGTATTGTCGGCTGGATTGGTTGGATCTTGTGCTTGCAGCTGCGTGGTGAGCAGCATTAAGAAGTCCTCTTGGGTTAAGGTTTGATCCTTAACTTGAGAGGCGGCCTCTTTGACCGACTCAGTCGTGTTTAAGCCCAGATCTTCGTAGATCGAACTGCTGGAGCTCGTTGTGGAGTAAACACTAGGCATGACGTCCTCGCATGGCCCCCAATAAGAAAAATTCTCAGGCCCGAAGGCCCCTTCTTTCAGGGCCTTTAATGCATGATTTAAGCCACCAGCAAAATACGATAAATAAGCCATTTTAGCCCCAAGGCGGATCATTTTTGCCGCTTTGAGCAGTGCCCTTAACTGGGGCTTTCTGCCATTTTGTGGCTTGGGGCACAAGCAAGGTTTGAGGGCTGCGCTATGATACAGGCCATAGCCCCTAGGGCCTTAAGGCACGGGCAGTGCGCCCTGATCGACGCGCCTTGGTCTGCACCCTTAAGCCCCAGGGACTCAATTGGCTGAGAGGAATTTATGGTTCACAACTATTTTGCCGAGCAGGACATCGCTAAGTCCTATCGCCTGCTCAACATCGGCGCTACCACCTTGATCGGCGCCTCCTACGAGGGCGACCTCGACTATATGGCCGCCGCTTGGGCTGGCGTCTGCGATTTTGATAAGGGCTATGCCATTATCGATAAGAGCCACTACACCCGTCCTTTGATTGAGAAGTCGGGACGCTTTGTCCTGTGCTACCCAACCGTCGGTATCGTCAAGCAGGTGATGAAGTTAGGCTCGATCTCCAAGAACGATGACAAGGACAAGCTCGAGCACAGTGGTGCTGAGTTAATCGAGCTCCCAGGCATCTCCATGCCGGTTCCTAAGGGCTGCGCCGCCTACCTCGAGTACGAGGTCATCCCTAATGCGCAAATGGAGCAGAGCATCGATATGTTCTTAGGCAAGTGCGTTAAGGTCATCAGCGATACCCGCGTGTACCACAACAACCACTGGCACTTTGACTCGGCCGATGAATCGCTGCGTACCCTGCACTATGTCGCAGGTGGCCACTTCTACGCTATCGGCAAGGAAATCTACCTGCCTGAGTACGGCGACGACTAAGGCCCAGCCCGTTGGGGCCCCACCAAAATAAAAAACCGCTTGCGCTCTTTATCAGGACGCAGGCGGTTTTTAGATCAAGTTAGAGAAAAATCGGTTACGCCCCTAAGGGGCTAAGCCAGGCCAAGGGCTTAGACTAGGCTTAGTTATTTTGGCCTAAGCGTAAGGTCTGGAGCAGCATGCTCTTGGCGCTATCGGCAACCTGAACAGCGGTCTGATAGGAGCGCTGAGCGCTCATCATATCGGCCATTTCTTCAACTGGGTTGATATTTGGGCGGTAGATATAGCCGTCAGCGTCGGCCAGGGGATGAGTTGGGTTGTACTCCTTGATGGTTGGAGCATCAGACTCAACTACGCCGCGCAGCGACACGCCGATACCAAAAGGCTCACCGCTAACCGGATCAACCGGCTCGCCGGTTTGCTCGTTACGGGCGACCGCCTCTTCCCAGGCCGCCGAGAACAGTGGACGGCGGGCCTTATAAGTTTCTTCGACCGAAGAGCTGACCGACTCAGCATTAGCCAAGTTCGATGCCGTAGCGTTCAAGCGGACCGACTGGGCATTCATCGCCGTGCCCGCAATGTCTAAAATTCTGAAAACACTCATCTGAGCCTCGTTAACTTCTGACTACTGCTTGAGATCTCTGGGCGCACGCCCTCTGAGCTTACGCTCTGAGCTTAGCTCTGATTACTGGCCACTTAAGGAACGGCGTAAGGTGGAAATCTTACCGTTGAGGAATTGCATCGTAGCTTGGTACTCGATGTTATTGCTCATGTACTTCATGCGCTCAGAGCTGGCCTCGACCGTATTGCCGTTGCCGGTGTCAGGCTGGAACGGATTGCGGTACTTCAAGATCAAATTAGGCTCTTGCATGGCCTCGAGGTCGGCTAAGGTCATGTGACCTTGCGCGGTGGTCTGCATCTGCATCTCAGTGGTAGGCGTGGTTGGAACGTGAGCCGCCTGCACTAAGGCCTCATTGAAGTCGATATCACGGGCCTTAAAGCCTGGGGTGTCAGCATTGGCTAAATTACCAGCAATGACTTCGGCGCGCTGATTGCGGATGCGCATCGTGTGCTGGTGGACACCAAAAACTTTATCAAAAGTTACCGCCATCTCTGTTCCCTCATTTGCCCCTGCGGCGATCACATCACCCGCAGATTTCCGCCCTTATTGTATCAAAAGCTATGCCACAACCCCAATCAGGCCATCAGATACAACAAAGCCTGCGCTCTGCGCAGGCTCTGGTGAGATTAGCTGCTACCTGGGGTAGCGGCAAGCTTGGCGTTAGCGCTTAGCTAAGGCGTTAGCACTAGGCTAGGCCTTTAAGCGATAGGCTAAGCCTGGGTTGCAGCGAACCATCTCGTACTTGTCCGAGAGGCCCTGAATCGACTCGGAGGAGCCTAAGATCAGGTAGCCGCCTGGATTTAAGCACAGCGAGAACTTGTTTAAGATCTGGCTCTTAACGTCATTGGAGAAGTAAATGAGGACGTTGCGGCAGAAGATGACATCAAAGCGGCCTAATAAGCTGTAGGAGCCTAAGAGGTTCATCTGCTTGAAGGTGACCATCTGCTTGATCTTATCGTCCACGCGCATGACGTTAGGATCCTTGGTCGGCTTGAAGAAGCGGGCCTTACGCTCAGCGCTTAAGCCACGGGCTAAGGCGTGGTTATCGTAGTGAGCAAAGCGGCAGCGATCTAACATCTCAGGAGAAATATCGGTGCCAATGATCTGACATTGATTTGGATCAACGTGAACCATATTAGTGACTTGCTCTTGCACGATCATCGCGATCGAATAAGGCTCTTGGCCTGAGGAGCAAGCGGCCGACCAGATGCGTACTGGAGACTTACCGCTGCGGGCTAACTCCGGCAGAATGATGTTCTTTAACGCAAGGTATGGATAGGTGTCGCGGAACCATAAGGTTTCGTTGGTGGTCATGGCGTCGATCACCGCCGAGCTAATATCCTTGTAGATATTAGGCTGCATGGCGCGGTTAATGAGCTCATCGATGGTGGAGACCTTAAAGCGCAACAGCAGCGAGGATAAGCGGCTGTTGACCAGATAGTGCTTATTGTCACCTAAGACAATGCCACTTTGATCTTCGATGTACTGCGCAAAGCGCTTGTATTGGGCGTCCGAGACCGTACGCGACTGCACTTGCAGGCGATCTTGGGTCGTTGGCTGAATATCAGGGTTACGGGCCGCGACCGAATCATAGCCGGCCTTTTGCGAGGCAATGGCTAAGTTGGTGATGCCTGGGTAGGAGCTTGGGGTGAATTGAGCGCGGTTAGGCTGCGCAGTCTTACGCATAACCGAAGCAATGGCGTTACCGTTGGCAGCACGGTTGCTCACTGAGCTAGTGCCTCGGCTACTGGTAGTTATGCTGCCATAGAGCGAGGATGGGGCATCGCTCGTATTGGAGCGCGAGTTACGGGAGAAAAACGAGGTCCCAGAAGTGCGCGAGCTTAAACCACTCGCAGCAGCATCTGAACCATAACGACTTTGAGGAGAGCCTGCCATATGTACCTCTTATTGCGCCGCTAGCCTTGCCCAGTGCGAGCAAAGCGCGCTACATCCTAGCTAATTAACACCGCCCAGCAGATTTTACACAGGAGCGGCTTTATGCCCTACATTTGATGAGGCCTGCCCTTGGCAAGTCAGCGACAGCCCATCAAACAACCGAAGCCTAGCAGTAAGCACTTTAGGCTTACTAAAACTAGCACCAGTGTTTTACGCAAAAACACCCAACCTAGACAACTAATCTAATATAGCGCAAATAGCTGCGCATAGCCACATCTAGGCATGAACCCACTGGCAAATTTGTGCCCCATCCCCCAACTTAAGACCGCCCCAGGGCTGCGCCGCAGCAAGGCCGCCCCTAGTCCTAGCCGCAGCAAGTAGCTGCGCGCATTAAGCAAAGTGGAGCCTAGATAGGCGTGCTGGCGCACGCCATAAGTCAGGAAAGGGGAGAGCTCACCTTAGTTCTTGAAGGCGTTCTTCATGACGCAGTCGGCGCCGGAAGTACCGCTTTGGATGATGGCTAAGCCCTTTTCTACGGCAGCCGCCAATTCATCTGGGTTGAACTTAGGGATGAAGTCGTTAGCACCTGCTTTGGAGACCATGTTCTGGTTGAACACGCCCGACAAGGAGGTGTGCAAGATAACGTAGAGGTCACGCAGCGCGGCCTCATTGCGAATATTGGCGCACAGGGTGTAACCGTCCATTTCAGGCATCTCAACGTCGGAGATCACCAAGGAGACGGTTTCTTGGACCTTGTGGCCATCGGCTAACATGTCATGGAGGGCATGCAAGGCGGCCTTGCCGTCGTGCGCCTCGATGACTTCGACGCCAATCTCACTTAAGGCGCGCTTAACCTGCTTTAAGGCGACCTTAGAGTCATCGGCGACTAAGACGCGGGTACCCTCAGGAACCTTCAGGGCCTTGATGGCATCGGAGGTGACTTCGGTGTTCTTAGGGGCGATCTCATCTAAGATCTTCTCGACGTCGAGGATTTCGATCAACTCATCGTCGATCTCGGTGACCGCAGTCATGTAATTGGAGTGACCAGCGCCCTGAGGTGGCGGCATGATCTTATTCCAATTCATATTGATGATGCGCTCTACACTGGAGACCAAGAAGGCGTGAGTCGAACGGTTGTACTCGGCGATGATGATAAAGCCCTTTTCGTAGTTCTTGGTTGGGCGGCCACCGATAGCGTAGGCCAAGTCGATCACCGACAAGGTATTGCCACGAATGTGCGCAACACCGATCACGAATTGGTGCAAGCGTGGCATTACGGTCAAGCGTGGGCATGGCAAAACTTCACGGACCTTGAACACGTTAATACCATAGCGTTGGGTCAATCCGGACAATCTAAAGAGCAAAAGCTCCATACGGTTCTGACCAACCAGCTCGGTAAGCTGGTTGACTTTATCCATTACGCCAGCCATGTTTATCCCCTTTCAGAAAAAACTCACGCGGCGCCACCACGGCACCCTAGCTTCAGCAAGCACGCTTTGTGCCCGATCACGGCAGGCTTAAATTACCGCGTTCTGGCAAAGCGCAACTTTCAGTATAGATAAGCACGCCACCATTTGCACCACTCGTCATGTCACAACCGCACCTGCATCGCATTTTTGCCCCCTGAGTGCCCCCTAAGTGAGGGCTGGTACAATGAGCAAAGTTGCAACGCACCGTTGCGGCGCGCACCAGCTCAGTGAGGAGGTCAGGGAAATGAGATTATCGTTAAGGCACAAGCTTGGCGCCATGGTGATGAGTCTGACGCTGAGTCTGACGCTGAGTCTGACGCTGAGTCTCACGCTAAGTCTGGCCCTGTGTGCCCCTGCTTTAGCTACCGTCGAAGAGGTTGAGTTCTTACGGCGGGTAGCCGAGCAATATGTGCTGGCGCAATTTCAAAACCGCACTGATGACATCAAGGTCGAGGTTGAAGCCGGACGCTTAGATGAGCGGCGCAATTATGGCGGCCGCTGCGAAGGCTACCTCACAGCGCAGCTGCGCGGCAACGAGATTCGCAGTTCCTCGCAGGTCATGATTTCTTGCAGCCAGCCGGGCAATCAATACACGCTCTACATTCCGGTGCGCGTCAGCGTCTTAACTCCGGCCTTAGTGGCCGCGCGCAACTTAACCAAGGGCAATGTCATCAGCCCCGATGACTTAAAGCAGGTCTATCTCAACGAAAACACCAACCTCACCACGGCGGTATCCGACCCTAATGTCTTGGTGGGCAGCCGCTTAAAGCGTGACGTGCGCCAAGGCGAGCAAATCAGATCCAATGGCTTTTGCGTGGTGTGCAAGAACGATAAGGTCAACATCGTCGCCCGATCAGGCGGCCTCTCACTTAAGACCTCAGGCATTGCCCTGCAAGAAGGCAATGTCAATGAATCGATTCGGGTGCGCAATATCAAGAGCGATAAGGTCATCTCGGCGGTGGTCACCGCCCCTGGTGAAGTCCAAGTGATTTTCTAAAGCAAGTGACCTTCTAAAACGAACTACACCGAACTGGGCCCCGCCATTGGGGCCCAAATTATTTGGGCCCGGCTATGGCAGCAATCTGGGGATATGCCCCAAAAGAAAGCTGGGAGCTCCCAAATAGTGACAACAGCGCGCCCGACCCCACAAATTTTAAGATTTTTGTCGGTCAGCCCTTTAGAAAAGCGCGCGCAATCCGTTACTAACGGTAAAGCAAAGCCCATTTTTCTGGGCAATGCTCTCAGGCGCTTCAAGGGTCATTAAGCACCGAGGGCAAATAGGTATGCGTTGCAAGATTTTGGCCCAAGATTTTCTGTTCAAGAGGGAATTTAACATGGCAATCGATTTCGTACGTGAAAGAGCGATTACGGCCATGCCCGAGAGTGTGGCTCAAACCCGCAGTGCAACTAAGGCCCAGTCCAAGGTCGCAGCCTACAGTGCAGGCAGCGCCGCCAAGACCCAAGAGCCTGATGACGTCCGCTTCACCGAAGGCGCCAAGACTGTAGCTCGCGCCACCGATCTCGCGCTGCAATCTGATGGCATCGACTACGCCAAGGTCGCGGCCATTCGCCATCAATTAGCCACCGGCACTTTCGAGTTTAACGACCAGCGCACCGCCGCCAAGATGTTAGCGGCATCGCAAGATCTAAGCTTCCTCCTCGATTAGCGCAGGCCGCTGCCCTAAGGCAGCACCCGAGCCTGCACTCACCTTGGACAGACTTCATAAAAAAGCCAGCATCCGCTGGCTTTTTTTCGTGGGCGCCAAGCGCCCAACCAAGGCAGAGCCCAAGTGTCAGGCCCAACCATGGTCAGGCCCAACCCAAGCGCCTGACCCAGTGCTGGGCCCAGCGCAGTGGGCTAGGCCGAGGCCTTACGCCTCCCCTTGGCCTTGACCTTAGGCTTGGCCGCGAGCAAGTCGGCTTGGCACTTTTGCAAGCGCGCTAAGTGCGACTGCACCTGAGTCAAGTTGTACTTGAGCAGGCGCTCCTTCTCCTGCTGGTACTTGGCTTCATCGTCCACCTGGTGCGGTAAGGCGTTGAAGTTACTGCCGTAGCCAAAGATGTCGTAGCTCAGGCGCAACAGGTACTCGTACTCGGCAGGCGGCAGACGCGAGGCAAAGCCCAGCGAAATCGCCTCCTGCACCGAAAGCTCAGGATGGCCGTAATAGAGCGTGGCGATGCGCAAGAGCGAGCGACTGGAAAAAGGCGCGGACAGGCCTGACACCGGAGCGCCCTCACTTGAGGCAGTTTCAGCTTCCACCTTAGCGACCGCTTGCGCGCGCTCGAGCTGAGTGCAGCTATTTTCATGGAGCTGCTCAAAGCCGGGCATCTGCTCCTCGCAGTGAGCAAAGAGCTCGTTGGCGGCAGTATTGGCCTCAACCGTGTCGCGCGCGCCGTCGTACTGGGTGAGCAAGCTTTGGTGGGCTAAGAGCTCATCAAAGAACGGACTTAACTGAGCACTGTTCAGCTCTGCTTGCGCAGCGGCCACCGAGGCCTCAGGCAAGTTGGCGTTTTGCGCCAACAAGTCCTTTAAGGCCTGAGCGTGTTCCTTTAAGTCCTGCATGGTGGCGGCGAGTAAACGCACCTCAGCTTGCTCCAAGCGCTGCAATAAGGCGCGATTGTCTAGGCCGCTGTTATGGCCTAAACGCACTTCGGTGGCAAAGCGCAAAATGCCGTCACGAAAGTCCGGATTGAGCTTGGGACAAGCGCGCTCTAACATCAAGCGCTCTTGGGCAGCGCTAGGGTAGCCCACCTCGCAAAAGCGCCAGCGATCGAGGAAGGCCTGGTTTTGCAGCTTGACGCCATGATAGGAGCCCGACTCATCGCCCTGGCCCTTGGAGTTGGCGGTCGCCACGACACGAAAGAAAGGATGGGGCTTGATCACCTCGCCATTATTGGCACTGATGGTCAAGGCGCGTCCCTCCAAGACATCGTTGAGGGCCGCAAGCTCCCCTGGGCTCATCAAGTCGATCTCGTTTAGAAGCAAGATCTCGCCATAGAGCATGGCACGCGCGAGCGGCCCGTAGCTAAAGCGCAGCTGACCGTGCTCTAAGATATGAGCGCCGATCAAGTCGCTGACCTCACTTTTTTGCGATAAGGTAACCGACTCTAACGGCCAGTTGAGGCGCGCTGCCACCTCAAACACGGCTGAGGTTTTGCCGCAGCCGGTGGGCCCGGATAAGAACAGCGCGTCATGGCTGGGCTCAGTCAAATAGAGCAGCAGCTCATAGAGCGCGCTCCGGGCAAAGATGTAGTTGGGGTTAGATGGCGGCACCATCGATGCGACCGCCGGATCAACTACCGCAAGCTCCACCGCGCCCAAGCCCAGCGTGCCCCCGGACACCAAGGAGTCAGCAAAGAGCGCATCGAGCTCCACTGAGCGCAGCTCCAGCGCACTTTGGGCCTTGATGCTGATAAGCGGAGCGGGCACGTGCGCCTGCAAGGCGGCACGATTGAACTCCGAGCGCAAGACCACGCGCATCGCCGTACTGTCGGGAGCTGCGACGTAGCTGACCATGCCATAAGGCTCCAGCCCATCTAAGTAGGAGCACACTTCCTCCTCTAAGGCGATGGTCAGCGCCGCCCCGGTGCGCACCGTGGTGGTGTTCAAGGCCAAATGCAGCTTGGCCGCCCCTACCGAATGCTCCGTCGCCCAGGCCTCAGCGTTGCCCGGCACGCAACCGGGTGGACACAAGGTCATATCATCGGGCACGCTCGGGCACGGGAAGGCATCGACCATGCGCACCTCATCGCTGGAGCGCAGCTGGGTGCGCACCTCATCGCTGGCAAGACGCGCCCAGTACATGGAGCCATGCTTGAGATGGCCGGTGCGCTCGGGCAAGAGCTGCGCCCCATAATGCGCTTGGGGCGGCTCAAAGCCAGCATCCACCGGCGCCCCATGGAGCACCGCCGAGTAGACGCGGCTCGTGACCAAGGACGGCAAGCTTGAGCCTAAGGGCGCGAGCGTGACCCGCGTAACCGAGGGCAGCACCGAACACGGCTGGAGCGCCACCCCAGAGGCAACCACCGACGCCGACTCCACCGGGGCAAACTGCGCACATACCGGCGACACTACTAACGCACCTAAATCACGTGCCAGCTGCGGTGCAATCATAGTGATTTCACCGTAACCCCATGGATCCATGAAGTACTGACTCCAGACACTATCAATAGGCTCAGTATGCAGCGTAAGGGCACTAAACGCCGCCGCTGAAGCCCACTCCGGTTCATGCCCTAAGGCAAAGCCGACCGGCGCGGCCTTAAACGGATGCAGCGGGAACGACCAGGCCGCACGGCCTGCGGTCGTGATGAGGGCCATTAGCTTAGTCATAGCAACCTCCTAATAACGAGCAGTGCGGCTCGGCGCAAGACCACAAAGCACCGGGGCCGCGCAGTTCAGAAGCCACGTCAGCTGGACGCAACTCGGATGACACGCTGACTGGACGCAACTCGGATCCCGTGGCACATGCCATTCTGGCTGAGCGCGCTTCAGATAAGCCCGCCTCAATAGAGTTCGGCAGCACGCCTACTGGGAGTAGCTCGCTGGAGCAGTACTCTTTGCTCTGACGGCGCTCCTCCTCTTGCTCACGCTCCTGACGGCGGCGCACCTGCTCCTTTAAGGGCAGCTGAACTGGAATGGTGGCGGCGGCAAGCGGCGCGCTGGAGTCATTCCAACCGTCGGCGATCCAGTCGAGATCGGCTTGGCTTAAGAACGGGGGATCGGGCAGGAGATCGTCATCCCAGGCCCACGGCCCTAAACCACTGTCCCCAAAGCCGGACTCACCTAAGCCGTCGTAGCTGCGCCAATCGTGGCAGAGCTCGGCGTAGGCCACTTGCGCCTCCAGGGCTGCTTGGAGCTTGCGCTCCATATCAGGATCGAGGTCCGGCGCCGCCTGCAATAAGGACATGAGGCGCCACGAGCGTGGCAGCGGCTCGGTCAGCGGGGAATCATCCCAGCGCACTCCAGCCTGCCCCAGCTCAATTAAAGGCACCGGCTCGACCGGGTCCAATGGTGCCAGCAAGGCCGCGTCATCAAGCGGCGTCCAGCCTGACCGACTGGCAGTCAAGCTGTCCTGCGCCGAAACACGGCGCAAATCGCGGCGCGTTTCGTTGACAACCAAGGCCGCCGAGGCATCGGCAGGCAGATAAGGAGCGCCCGCTCCCGCCAAGTCGCGTGCCCACAGCGCCAGGGTCGGACCATCGACCGCCTCAGCGGTGCCGCTAAGCAGCGCATCAGGCAAGGTCGCCCCCAGTACGCGCGCACCAAAAGTGCCGTGCGCCGCCTCGGCGTTAAAGGCGAGTTTCTTAGCGGCCATTTCCTGGGCGATGGCCTTAAGTAAGGTCGGCGGCAGCGCCAGCGCCTCAGATTCAGGCGCGACCTCAGAGGCCGGAGGAATCATCCCCGTGCTCTGGTACGCCACTAAGTTTTGCCCCCAGAGCACATTACGAAAGCACATAGCACTGGTGTTATCAACTGACTGAGCGCCAGTCGCGGCCGCTTGCTGAGTCCAAGCGCCCTGAGTGCGGGTCACCCCAGCACGGTGAGCGCCAGCTGTCTCAGGGGCCGGTACCGCATTCCCCTGAGTGTGTGCGCCTTCAGCGACCAAGGCGCTACTGAGCGCAACGCGCTGAGCACCAACGGAGTCATCAGCCTGAGTGCTACTTGCCATAGCACTCGGAGCTAACACGCCCGCAGCGGGCTGAGCGCTGATAGTTGCAGTGGCCTGAGCACCGGTGAACGCCGCACGCTGGGTCCATGAGCTCGCAGCCCCCTGAGCGCTGGAAGTTGCAGCGTCCTGAGCAGTGATGGACGCAGCACTGTGCACGGCTATGCGCTCAGTAGGATGAGCGCGCATGGCCTCACCCCACGATGCAACGTCGCCCAGGGCGCTCAGCGTGAAGGCCGGGGACTCGTAGGTGATGCGTGCACTGGTGTAAGCCTCTACTCTCTGCGGCAGAGCGCAGAAAGTTTGAGGGCGCGGCTTAGCGGCCAGCGGCGGGAGCGCAGTTGGCACGCCCATGGCCACTGGTGCGGCCGCAGTGCCGGGCAGGGATGGCATGATGCAGGTAGTCATAATAAGAACCTCTCTTAGTTCTGGGAAAAAGCAGGGTTGAAACGGACCGCTGAGCGTAACAGCTGCTCGCAATAGGAAATCAAGGCGTCAGGCTGGGGTTCGGCGGTCAGGTCGCTGGAAGAAGACAGAATGCCCTGGGCTTGCGGCTTGAGCTCACCTACCACCGTACCGGTACCGCAATGAGCGGTATCAGTGGCGCACGCGATGGGGTCCATGGCAGGACCAGGACGCAGCGCTGGGCACATTTGCGCCAGACGCTCCCGCTCGACGGTGGTAATGCCGGCCACCACCATAAAGGCCGCGAAGCCATCGAAGTAGTGCAGCCACAATTGGTCACGGCCCACCGAGTCGATGCCGCTCTTGCTGTGACTGAACTTGATGAAGTTCTTGACGGCGCGTACCGCACCTAAGTGCTTGCACTTAAAGCCAGGGGCGCAAGCGCCATGAGGACGGGCATGAAAGGCTGGGTTAGTCATAAAAATAAAACCTCGAGTTAGTTAGTAATACCAGTACTGGCAAAGCTAAGTTCGCTGAGCTCACACAAAGAAGTAGAGCCAGAAGCCAGCGGGACGACGTTACCGACCAGGGGTAAAGCCGGAGCCGTTCCCTGCTCTCAGCTTTAAATCCAGATACAGCAGCGTCAGCTGAGCCGCCTCGGAGCGCGAGTACGAGCTTTGGAGCAAATCCCCAAACTTAGGGCTGGTCAGGATCGCCAGGCCCGATTCCAGGCCGAACTCTTTCAGCAGGTCCAAGTAGTCGGCGTAATTAGGTACGCATTTGACGAGCAGCATGATGAAAGGGAGCTCCTGTTTAATGTGCTCCTGGAGCTTTTCTGGGCTACAGCGATACGGGCTAGTCCCGACCGACTCTTGCTGGCGGATGCGCGCGGCACGGCGCTCAGTCTTAGCCTTACGGCTGCGTTGTTGGCGTAAGTTGCGTTGCTTAGCGCTCTTCATAAATAACAATCTCCCAAAAGGCCCAGCCCCAGCTGGGCAGAACAGAAACGAACTAATGCGTGGCCCCACAGTCACGTGCGGCCGAGACTTCATGCGTGGCCTTGACCTCATGCGCGGCCAAGAAGCGCTCGACCAAGGCGGCGTCCTCACCCCAACCCGGTGCCTCTAAGGCGCAGTCGATAGGCTCAGGCGGACGGTTAAACTCAGCGGCACGCACGATCGCAAGGTAGGACGGAGCCTGAGCGCCCCGACGCTCATAGCGCGACTCATGACTGAGCACAGCATCAGCCGCAGCCTGTGGCGTGACGCCATCTTTGACCCGCGCCCAGAAGTCATCGGAGGACAGGAACTCCTCACATTGCTCGCAGGACTTGGTGTCAAAGAGCGCGCGATAGCCGGGGTTAAGCTGCTCTAAGTAGAGCTGCACCTCAGGCCAGCACGGGTTGAGGGCAAAACACAGCGGGAGATCCGATTCAGGACCGCCCTCAGGGCAGCCCTGAGACTCCAGACGGCCCAGACTCTCAGCTGTGCGCTGAAACTTCTTGCTGCGGCTACGCAGCTGACGCTGCTTACGCTTACTCATAGAGGCGCCCTCCTAAAAGAAGAGACATAAGGAAGTGCGGGAGCTTTAAATACTTCATAGCAGCTCGGGCTGAGAGGTTGTCAGGGTGAAAGGTCCAACGATATCGGCCCATGAGCTTGCGCTGCTTGCCGTATTGAGGCACTTGTGAGCTGAGCTCCATGTAATAGACGGGCTCTGTGGCAGCGGTGCTAACGGGGTGCAACTGGGCAGTGCGCGCCTTACGGGCGGCGCGACGCGCTTGCTGCGCCTTGCGGTTTTGCTGGTGGTGATTGGTCTTCATAAAGACAAGCTCCAAACAAACGAAAAGAAAACGAAAGAGAACGAGCGGGAGTGAGCTCAGTTAGGTCAACCAATAGCGCGATGACACTTGGTCGAGCGTGATGGCTTGATGGCGGCGCGCAAAGGATCTGATGCGGCGGATGTTTGCCGTGCCGCCCTGCATGTAAATGCAGCTTTGAACTTGCTCCTGCGGGGCGACCTCGGTCTTGAGCGCAGCGCGCTCCTTACGTGCGGCACGACGTAACTCTTGGGCCTTACGGCTTGAATGGCGGTGATTGGTCTTCATAGGAAACAAACTCCAAACGAAAGGAGACTTAAGCGCATAGGTGGGTGCCGTAGGCGGTCAAGGCTTGCGGCGCGGCCGCCAAGGCTTTGGCGACCCGATGGTCACGGGACAGCTGCGTAAGCCAGGCATCGTGATGGTGGTAGGCCAGACAAGCACGTAAGGAAGCCAAGGGCGAATGCTGGGCAAAGGCCTCATGCGCAGCGCCAGAAAGCGCAAGCTCAGTTAAAGGACAGAGCCGGTTTTGGGCTAAGAAAGCGCCATAGAGAGGCGTGATAGCCTCAGGATTTAGGCAGAGCTGCAAGGCGTGGTTAGAGGCAAGGGCCGTCGGCGCGCTTAAGTGAGAACCGCGCAGGATGCTCATGGCCTTATCCAGAGCAGACTTAGCGGCGCACTGCCCACCATAGGTGTTATGACCCGGCAGGCCATAAGACAGAGGACGCAGACCTAAGGCCTGGGAGTAGCACTGACGTGGGATGTAGTGGGAGCCGTAAAAGAGCGCTACCGGCTGGAACGGCGCTACCTGATGGAAGGTGATCGCCGCGTCATACGGCGTATCAAAGGTCAGGTACGGCAGCTTAGGCTCATAGCGCGCGGCACTAGGAGCAATGGCCAAGGAGCTCACCATAAAGGCAGGCTCGGTGCTCTTAAGCACCGGACGGCTCTCCACCGGTACCGCTACCTTAGTAGGCAGCATGATGTAGCTGACCTCAGGCTGCACCACAAAGCCGGTCAGCACCAGCTTATGGCCAAAGTACTGGGCCAAGAGCAAGCTCATGAGGGTATCAAGATCGCGATCGGCCACAGGGAAGATAAGGCGGGTGACCACAGCTTTCTTGGCAGGCGCCGCCGTGCCTGGGGCTGACGGCACCATGCATTGAGCTGACGCGACGGTGTTCTTAGCAGGCGCAACGATCGCGCTTGCCAGCAAGCAATGCTGCTGAGAAGGCAAGAGGCCGATGGCCAGCTCGGACTTGAGCTGGGCGCCACAGAGGCGTAATTGGGAGTACATAGTTTTTTCCCTGTAATAAAAAAGCCTCTGGATAAATCACAGAGGCTTTAACTAAATGAGAAGGAGCTTTCCTGTACTCAAATTTAGCAAACGACTTCGGAGCACCCGCGCGTAATAAAGAGCAAAACGCGCCCTGCTGTTGTATCAATCCAACCGCCAGCAAATGGCTAATAAATCAGGCTTAACAGCAAAGAATCCCCCTACACCCGCACCAGCAAATAAAGTGACTAAACCAACACTAAAGAACCCTGAAGCAATCAGGGCTTAAGCCCAAAAGCAGCTCAATAATTTTTCAATAGGCGTCACAAATGTAGCTAGCAAAATGCAAGTAAAGAGCTTAAACAAGCGGAAAATACCACTTGCAAATCAATGAGAAATAAACTTGCAAAATTGTGATAAAAATCATGTTTACGTAAAAGTTTGAGCGCGAAATGCCCTGAGGCCAAAATATATCTAGAAAAGCGCGCCAAGCCTTATGCCATCAGGCTTTGCGCACTCAGCAAGCATCAAATTGCATAGTTACAGCATCGGCCAAAGTGACAAAAAGGCCAGAAAAGCTCAAAAAAGCTGATATTTAAGCCAAATTTGAAGCATTTAAAACGAAAATCGGCGGCTAAAGCTGCAACTCGTTGCAAGTGCGCTGACGGCGATCGGCAGATCACCAGATCGCAGAGCTACAGATCGAGGTGATCGGAGATCATCAGATCACGTAGATCAGAGCTCATCAGATCGCGCAGATCATTAGGTCGCAGCGCAGGTGGAGGGCAGATCAGTGAGATCACCAGAGCACGAGATCATTGAGATCATAAGATCGCAGATCATGCAGATCGATTCGATCTTGCAGATCTCGCAGATCACCTGTTTGCCTTCTGGAGAGCGCTCTATGGCTGCTCTAAACCGGCGGTAACCTTTGGGTAAGGTTCTACCAACTGCGACCGGACAGTTTCAGGTCGCAAGCGGGCGACGTGCGAGGACAGTTGTGAAGGGACATGTATGAGCCTTAAGCGAATGCGCCCAGCGACTGCCTGACATTAGGGCAAGTGCCAGTCAGGACTAAGGTAAGCGCCAGTAAAGGGTTGATTTGGCGCGTAGGAGCAAGCTTTCCTAGTCAACAAAATTTACGGCAAGTGAGCAACCATGGGCTGGTAACAGCATGGATTTGCAGTGATGGAACAGCTTTGATTGTGGGTAGCTTGGTGCTGGAGGCGAAAGCTATTAGAGGCAAGCTTGCGGTTTGACCTTCGCTACGGCAGGCCGCGCTAAAAGAGCGCTGACCTTTCGCCTGCTGCACCAGACAGACTACGCCGATGGTGGATGACTTTTAGGGCGCATTCATATGCAGTGGCAAGCGCGTATGGTGAATGAACCTTGCGCTCGTCTCCTCAACAAGCCCCCAAATCACAGGAGGTTGGCCTTTTGCTCGCACACCATACGGTGCTGAACCAGACTCCAGTAAGTCGTACACGGCACAATTAACTTTCACCATATATCTTCAAAAGACGATGTTTATTGCCTTTCCCAGTCAACCATTTTCAAACAGATTCCCTAATCTTAGCTGGTACTGCTACCAAGAAGCTCACCCGAGCCACTCGGCTTAACCCATAGCCAGATAAGGCCCAGGACTCTGCCTACCAAGAACCAACTCAATGAAATTAACGCGATATTTATCGCTTTTCCTAGTCAATTATTTTTTTTTAAAAGCCAAGTAAGGACAGATTAGGTTCCGCTGCGGCAGCAGCCCTTAGAGCAAGCCATTTCTGCTCTAAGGTTGCGTGTATCTATCTCGATTACTCGCTAAACACACTTTTACTCGAAAACCGCATCGAATGGCTTATTTATCGCGTTTTATGAGATTTAGAGCTGGTGATAAGGAACGAAGCTCGGGGCAGTTTTTTTTTTTCTTGCACGGGCCTAAAGTTTTGCTCAAAACGGTTATCACGGCACCTAGTTATCGTGATTTTGGCTTATTTATGCGGTTTTGCTCTTTGAGCTAAAGTTTGGTTCAAATCTTAGATTTAGGGCTTTGTTGTAACTATTGATCTAGCATCTAGGCTTAATTATATCTTGGTTTGCACCACTCGACACAGTGGCCATTAAACATAGCGAACTCAAGTTCGTTAACTTAGATGCTAGATGCAGAAATGCATTAGAACTACGACATTAAGTCGCATCCATGATTTAAAAACCAGCATGGGACGCCACAGCGGTTGTTGCGCGGCGCCATGATGGTGTTCTTACTCAAGGCACGCAAAGGCTGGTCAGAGCCTGTGCATGGTTGGTCAGAACCAAGCTGATGGTAAGAGCTTTTGTGTGACTTAGTGCTGCTCACGGGCCAAAAGCCCTGAACTTAGAGCAATAAGAGGAACTCAAAATGGCAGTTTATGTAAATACTAACGTATCGTCCTTAAATGGCCAGCGTTACCTGAACAACGTTCAGAACAGCCTGAACACCACCTACACCCGTCTTTCTTCGGGCTTACGCATCAACTCCGCTAAGGATGACTCCGCAGGCCTCCAGATCGCCGACCGCTTAACCTCCCAGATCAACGGCTTAAACCAAGGCAACCGTAATGCTAACGACGGTATCGCTTTAGCTCAGACCGTTGAAGGCGGCCTCGACGAAATCTCGAACATGCTGCAACGCATTCGTACCTTAGCAGTTCAATCCTCTAACGGTACCTTAGGTGACGATGATCGTGAGTCGATCCAAAACGAGGTTAATGCTTTAACTTCTGAAATCACCCGTATCGCTGAGCAAACCACCTTTGGTGGCAAGAAGATTTTAATGGGCTACAACGGTGGTGATTCCATTTACGGTACCACTGCTAAAACCCAACCTGGCAATGGTGGTACCAAGGCTGGTCTGATTCTGCACGTTGGTGCAAACCAAAACGACACCATCAACATGGAAGTCTACAGCTTCCAGTTCTCGAAGTTAGCAGCAGCAGCTGACTTAACTGCTAATGATCTTGGTGCAACCACTAAGACCTTCTCTGTCAGCACTCAATGCGGCGCTAACCGCACCATCACCTCGATCGACGCTATGATCGATGTTGTTGACTCGCAGCGTGCTGAGTTAGGTGCTATCCAGAACCGCTTAGAGTCCTCGATTCGCAACCAGTCCAACGTATCCGCTAACTCCGCTGATGCACGTTCGCGTATCCGTGACGCAGACTTCGCCGAGGAGTCCGCTAACCTGTCGCAACAGTCCATCATCCAGCAGGCTGCTACCTCCATGCTGATGCAGGCTAACACCCGTCCTCAGCTGGCCCTCTCCATGTTAGGTTAATAGATTTAGGGCATTCCCCTGAATCTAATCATCTAACTTAGATGAGATGACTTAGGACCTAAGGTTCTACGAAAGCCTGGCCCACTCAAGCAGGTCAGGCTTTCGTGTACCCGCGCGCCAAGCAGTGCGCAACCAACACGTACAGCTTAACGCGCTGATCCCAATTCACTGAGGCTTGAGTTCCGCCTCAGCTAACCATCTCACTGCCAAGCAAAATCGTTACTGCCGCAAGTTTTCACGAGTCTGAATGCTTGGCATGGACTTAAGCTCCAGCGTTTCGAGTGACTGGAACTTATCTTTAACTTTTCCCTCAAAAAACACTTCACTCGCAATAAACACGGTATTTATCGCATTTACTAGTCAATTAAAATCTATAAGCGCAAGCAACCGTCACCTTAAACCGCTGTGGCACAATCTCTGATAACAAGCCATTTCTGCTCGAAGACTGCATGTATCTATCCAGCTTGTGGATTGAAATCGCCCTTAACACCATTTGCAACAAATGCCTTATTTATCGCGTTTTATGAAAATTTCAAGCTGATGGATGGTAACGAAGCTCGAGGCAGATTTTTCTTGTGCAGGCCTAAAGTTTTTAGTAAGGGCACCTAGGCGACCAACATTTTGGTCATTTTTGGCTTATTTATGCGGTTTTACTCTTTGATCTAAAGTTTAGATCAAAGTAGAGATTTAGGGGCTAGTTGTAACTATTGATCTATCGTCTAGGCTTGATTCTATCTTGGTTTGCGCAAGATCGCGCGACGGTAATTAAACATCGCAGGCTCTGGTTCGTTAACTAAAGTGTCAGATGCAGAAATGCATAAGAACTTCGACATTAAGTCGCAACCGGGAAATCAAAACCAGCATGGGACGGCAGTTTGTTGCACGGCGCCATGATGGTGTTCTTACTCAAGGCACGCAAAGGCTGGTCAGAGCCTGAGCATGGTTGGTCAGAACCAAGCTGATGGTAAGAGCAAGCTTTTGTGTGACTTAGTGCTGCTCATGGGCCAAAAGCCCTGAACTTAGAGCAATAAGAGGAACTCAAAATGGCAGTTTATGTAAATACCAACGTTTCGTCCTTAAATGGCCAGCGTTACCTGAACAACGTTCAGAACAGCCTGAACACCACCTACACCCGTCTTTCTTCGGGCTTACGCATCAACTCCGCTAAGGATGACTCCGCAGGCCTCCAGATCGCCGACCGCTTAACCTCCCAGATCAACGGCTTAAACCAAGGCAACCGTAATGCTAACGACGGTATCGCTTTAGCTCAGACCGTTGAAGGCGGCCTCGACGAAATCTCGAACATGCTGCAACGCATTCGTACCTTAGCAGTTCAATCCTCTAACGGTACCTTAGGTGACGATGATCGTGAGTCGATCCAAAACGAGGTTAATGCTTTAACTTCTGAAATCACCCGTATCGCTGAGCAAACCACCTTTGGTGGCAAGAAGATTTTAATGGGCTACAACGGTGGTGATTCCATTTACGGTACCACTGCTAAAACCCAACCTGGCGCTGGTGCTACCAAGGCTGGTCTGATTCTGCACGTTGGTGCAAACCAAGACGACACCATCAACATGGAAGTCTACAGCTTCCAGTTCACCAAGTTAGCCAATGCAGCAGGCTTAGCTGGCACTGACCTCAATGGCAAGACCTTCTCGGTCAGCACCCAATGCGCAGCTAACCGCACCATCACCTCGATCGACGCTATGATCGATATTGTTGACTCGCAGCGTGCTGAGTTAGGTGCTATCCAGAACCGCTTAGAGTCCTCGATCCGCAACCAGTCCAACGTCTCCGCTAACTCCGCTGATGCACGTTCGCGTATCCGTGATGCAGACTTCGCCGAGGAGTCCGCTAACCTGTCGCAACAGTCCATCATCCAGCAGGCTGCTACCTCCATGCTGATGCAGGCTAACACCCGTCCTCAGCTGGCCCTCTCCATGTTAGGTTAATAGATTTAGGGCATTCCCCTGAATCTAATCATCTAACTTAGATGAGATGACTTAGGACATAAGGTCCTACGAAAGCCTGGCCCGCTCAAGCAGGTCAGGCTTTTGTGCACCCGCGCGCCACGCAGTGCAATGCACGTACAGCGCGGCACACACGCTCCTGATTCACTGAGGCCCAGAGTTCCGCCTCAGTTAACCATCTCAGAGCCAAGCAAAATCGTTACTGCCGCAAGCTTATGCTTGCCTGCTTGGCATGAGCCTAAGCTCCGACGTTTCGAGTGGTCGGAGCTTATTTTTTGCCTTACGCATAGATACAACATTGAATTATGACTGGAAAATTTACACTGTGCTAAATAAGCCTTTGCACACAGCCTACCTCGACTTCATGAGAAGTTGATTTTTATCGTCATTCTTACGATCACGCCCCTCTGCTTTAGGAGCAGCAATGACGAATTAACCCCACTAATTTTCCTGTTGGCAAAAACGCATCTTTGTCATCTATTTCTGCACCATTATCGCGCTATTTCCGCTCAATGCTTTTCGTGAACAAATTGATCATAATTTTTATATCACTAAATATATCATCAAAACAGGTGTTAGCTTATAAGTGTATGGTCCCTTTCTTTCTTTGCCAGCTATATCAAAATAGTAAATTCATTCTAATTTTAGAACGTATGATTATTAAATCATAAATCTATCGCGCAATCGAAAAGTTCGATTTAAGGAACTGGGGATGCACTATCTGCTAACAGGAGCTACTTCAGGTATTGGCAAAGCTTTCTTGGATTTGCAGTTAACCCAAGCAAGCAATGCTTCCGCCTCCGCCCCTATTTTTACCGTGATTGCGCGCAATGCAGCCAAACTCAGCGAGCTTGCCACTCATTGCCAGCCTTATTCCTGCCACGGCATTAACCTTGATTTAGCACATCCCGAACTGATTGCGCCAACTGTTACTGAGGCACTAAAGGATCTGCCTCCAGTTGACCGCTTAGTTTATTGCGCTGGCATCACCCGCATCGAAGCTGTGACCAAGCTGACCTATCCCAAGAACCTTGAGATGATGAGCATTTGCTATTTCTCCTTGGTCGAGCTGATGCGTGTGCTGGTTGCACTAAAGCCTGAAAGCCATCTGCTTAAAGTGGCCGTAGTATCGGCCATGGCTGCCACCACTGGGGCCGCCTATACCGTAAGCTACAGCGCGGCCAAGAAAGCACTTGAGACCTTGGTGCGCTTTGGCGCACAAGAACTGCTCACGCAAAACGTCTTCATCAACGCGCTTGCCCCAGCCTATGTGGACACACCAATGCTCAAATTCAACCGCCTGATTGACCGCAATTTTGCTCAGAATGTCACGCAGGTGCAACCACTGGGACTGATCAGCCCCCAGACAGCAGCGCAAGAATTGGCTGAGCTCTTAGAGAGCACGAGCTGCACCGGCACCATTCGTTACCTCAACGGTGGAATGCGCTACTAACAGAAGCGCTACTAAATCAACAACATAAGGGGATTGAGATGTTCAAACAATTTGCGTCGGTTAAGATCCGCGCCATCATGGGTGCACGCGGCCAGGAAAGCCATCAAGTGGCCGACTTATTAGCCCCTTTTGTTGGGGCCGATCAAGCAGGGCGTTTAGTCTCTTCCTTAGGCTTTAGCTCGGTTCACTACTTCCCTAAAGGTGTAACCATGGGCGATGCCGCCACCAAAGCAGCCCTAACTCTTTATGAGCGCGAACAGCTTAGTGGTAGCGATTTTGATGCTTGCATCTTTGTGACCCAATCACCTAACAGCACAGTGCCAGCTAACACCTTTGTTTATCAGCCCCAATTAGGCCTCTCCAAAGATTGCCTGTTTTTAGACACCATTCAGGGCTGCGCAGGCTATGTGTATGGCCTCTTCATGGCTTCAGCATTTATTGCCAGTGGGCTTGTGCAGCGCGTACTACTCTTAGTTGGCGACACCTCTGATTTAGCCCATAATCTTACTCCTGACTTTGCCGCTGCCCATCCTGAAGTCCAGCTTAGTAATGCTGCCATCTTCGGCGATGGCGCAGCAGCCACCATCCTTGAGTACGATGAAACGGCCACACCTTCGTCATATCTCATTGATAACTATGGGGAAAGCGCAGAGGTGGTTCGAGATGATCTCATGACCTGCATGACATTGCGTGCCGATCCTCTGAGCTTCAAACCGCAGCTCCTTCACATCGACGGTACTGCTTTAGCCCGCTTTGCCATGCAGGATGTGCGCAGCAACATTGCCACCATCTGCGAGCACACAGGCTATACCACGCAGGATTTGTCTTATTGCATCTCGCACCAAGCCAACCGTGTCATGCTCAAATCTTTAGAGCGCTCCCTTAAGGCCGATTCTGGCTTTGTGCCATTTTTAGCCGAGCATATCGGCAATACCTCCAGCGCCTCGATTCCTTTAGCACTCAGTGAACATAGCTCAAATCTTACCCGCATCAAGTCTTACCCTACCTTACTCACGGGTTATGGCGTGGGATTGTGCGTGGCCTCAGGTATTGTCGATCTGCGCTCGACCACCATTTACGACCCAATTGAACTTTAACCCCACTTTGCACTTGAACAGGAGCTAACATCATGACTCGTGCCGAAGCCTTACAAGAGATCCTTGCGGTTGTTAATCCCCGTACTCCATTTGATGAGGACACAGTGATCGCCGACTGCGCTGACTTAGACTCCTTAGGCCTGTTTAACATCGTGCTGTTCTTGAACAGTCTTGGTCTTGATCCCGATGTGGAAGAGCTCGCCCAGCTCAAGACGGTAAGCGAAATCATCGACCTGATTCCTCAGGAATAGCAATGCTTCGCATTCGGTTCACCGACTTCATCTACCTTGAGCAGCCGGATTTGCTCTACATTCTGGCCCAGCGCAACTCAGATTATGTGCGCTGTGCCATGGATAACGAGCAACTCATAGCACCAGAGGTGCACTTGCGCTTCTGCGCCCACCTCAAGGAGCGTTCTGACCTCAAGTACTTTTACATCACCGTTGATGATCAGCCCTTTGGTGTCTCGGACTTCAAGGCTACAGGAAACGACTGGTCTGAGGCAGAAGGCGGCAACTACACTTTTGGGGATCAAGTGCTGTCGATGGAGAAGGTTAACGCAATTGCCATATTGTGGATGTGCGAGCACTTCAAGCTGCAACGCATGTGCGCGCGCATTAAAAACGACAACAAGCGTGCCCTGCTACCGCTCTACCTCAAACCCCATCCAAGTTTGCGCATAGTAGGCAAAGACGAACGCTACACCTACACCCAAAATAGTTTTGAGTTAGAGTCATTGCGTGCCTACGTCCACGCATTTCTCCACGCGCATCAAGCTCAAGCTTACTTCAACGGAGAGCTGTTCATCGATGGCACCCAAGATCTTAATTAGTGTCGATGATTGTGCCTACACCCCGGCATTACGTGCCAAGTGGGGTATGTGGAATGGTCTTGCCGACCTAAGCGACTATCTCACCTACGAATGCTTGCTGAAATTCGTACTGAGCAATGCTGGCTTCTTACTGCACCAAGGCGTGAGCGAGCAAGACATCGGCCTGCTACCCAAGTCTGCTCTAATGCGTAGAGTTCCCGGCAACCAAACGGTATCAAAGCTTCCGACTGCCGACATCATCATCATCACCGGTTATTTTGGTAACAATGCCGATCTTGAGTTAGATTTTAGCCAGCTTTCGCACTTCCAAGGGAAGGTTCTGTTCTTTGGTTTTGGCCTTAGCCAAAGCAACGACAGCTATGAAAGCTTTAAGCGTAGTGCGCAACAGCTCAAACGTTTTGGCCCGATCTACTGCCAAGATGAAACGACCTTAGCTCAAGTGCAAGCCTGCGGCCTTGAAGGCAAGCTCGTCGGACCTCTGCAATTCATGCTGTTGCCCCGCAGCTATTTCAAATGCGCCGACCAATTCTTTGTGAGTGAAGTGCGTGGCTGCGCGCTCGATGCGCTCAAAACCGAGCTTACACGCACCAATCAGCACGCCAATTTTGATTTGGCGCATAAAGTACGCCTGCTGCACTATCCAGTACGCCCAAGCGAGCTTGAGAGCATCTTAATCTTTGAGGCCAAGAAGCTCTTTGCTCTGTACGTAACCCGTGCCCACAAAGTAATCACCTCATCTCCATACGCACTGTATCTGTGTTTAGCCTTAGGCATTCCAGTACGTTACCTCAGCGACCATAGCCCTGACAGTGCCGCTCAAAGCGTATTGTTTGAGCGCATGACCGCAGGGCAAGAGACAGACAGCTTTGTGTGCTATCAGTCAGGTGACATCGGGCTCTATCAGCGGCAGCTATTACTAAGCTTAATCCAAGGCAACGTAAAGCTTGCTCACCAAGCCGACATTAAGCTTGAAGCCTTGTGGTCTCAACGGTAGGAGCAAACGATGCTGGCCTTTCCTCTTAACTTTCGCAACTTTCGGCTACATGGCGGCAGCTCACAGTGCCCTTACGATCAACTCTCACCTTTTGTCTATGGCAACGCTGGTGATGCCATTCAGTTCTTAGCGCTCCAAGAAATCATCAAGACCGAGCTTACTCAAGACCTCTGGGGTTTTAATAGTTTCTACCCCGAGCTCATCTCGCTTGACCTAAAAGCGGAGGAATCCGTCGACTCTCAAGACGTGCGCCTCATTGTGGCAGGTTATACCGGGCTCTTTGTCAATATGTTTGTGCACGCCTATCAGCCTGGCTCTGGCCATGTGCGCCCTAATAGCTGCTTGTACTTAGGCGTAAGCATTTCAGGTTCAGACGAGCGCGGCGGCATGGATGGCTTTGATATCGCCCTCAAGCTCAACCTTCCTCAAAAGCTCAAGCCTTACGGTCCTATTGGCTGTCGTGACCGTGCTACCAGAGATTTCCTTAAAGCTCATGGTGTTGACGCTTATTACTCCGGCTGCCTGACTATGGGCTTTTACCAGCGTAAACCAAGTCCAGGAGCCAACAACACGGTAATTTTGGACTTACAGCCATCTTTCATGCGTTACCTACCTGAAGAGATCAAGGCAACAGCCACTAAGCCGACTCATTGTCTGCTTTACCGCAACGATCCGGCGGCTCTAGTCAGCAGCCTCGATTTCTTTGCGCAATCCCGCGCGCTTATCGACTATTACCGCACCAAAGCCAAGCTCATCATCACCTCACGCATTCATGGGACATTACCTGCGTTGGCACTGGGCATCCCGGTGATCTTTATGTCCGATTGCACTGACCAGCGCATGGATATGATGAAGTTCCTCATTAAGCAGTACCGCTCTGATGAAAACATCGACTTTGAGCAAGCACTGCGGGAGGCCGAACATCCGTACTTTAAGGAAGTCAGCCAAGCGGTGCGTGAAAACGCGATCGACCGCATTTTGGGCAAGGATGACCGCAGCAGCATTCGCCGCTTAGAGCAGATTCTCGAGTATGACTACTTGGGACAGCGCTAAAGACACAACTTAACAGGTTCCTTAATCACTTCGAAGGCGCTGGCCCCACTGGGGATGGGCGCCTTTTCTATTTTACGTCGTGCACCAGCTTGAGCGTCGCAAGAGCCATAAGCTCCGACGTTTCGAGTGGTCGGAGCTTATTTTTTGCTTTTTTCATAGATACAACTTTAAGTTAACAAAAACCCCGGCGGTGAGGAACGGGGTTATGTTGCGCCAAGGCTTTTGCCTAAACTTTCGAGCTTAGGCGTTGATGTTAACGCGCAGTGGGCTCGTCGCAGTAGTGTTGCCCTTATCGGTGTAGGTCATGTTGCGCGAGTACTTATCGCGCGACTGCATCAGCACGTCGTAGAGGCGCTTGTTGGCCGATAAGGACAGCGTGATGAGCTTGCCATTGGTCTCGTTCATCATCTTGCACTTGGCCAGCTTCTCTTTAATCTGAGCCACACGCTCAGGGTACTTGGTCTTAAGCTGCGCTGACTCCGGATGAAGCTTGATACGCTGGTCGTTGGCCTGGAGCTTGAGCATAAAGGACGATTTGTCCTCGGCAATCGTCTCGAGCTCTTCGAGGCGACGCTCCTTAATGGCGTTGTACTCACGCGCCAGAATCTTAATGACATTGTCTAAGATGGCATCTTGGTCATTGAGGTAATCGACCAAGGTCTTAACCACCGGAACCGCCTTGCGGTTGAGCGATCGGATCGGACGGCGTGCAATCATTGAAAACCTCTCAAAACCTTAATTGCCTGCGGGCGGCGCCCGCCCCTGCCCCAAACGGCAAAAATCATCCTGCGCCTGCCGCTATCTCAGCTGTTTCGCCTTCAGACTAGGCTGCCACGCTTTTAATTCAAGCTTTGCGCCTACTTTGGGCGGCATCTCTAGTGCTGGCTACTTAGCTCAAGCATTACGCCTGCTTTCAGCAGCTCGCCTCACGGCAGCAGCAATTGCGGCACTGTGCGCGCTCTAATCTTACCACGGGCGTGCCTGGCGCTCAGAAAATTAAGCCCAGAGCCCTAGGCTTTTGGCCCAAAACTCCAGGCGGTGGCATCAAGTGCGATGCCTTGTGCTTAGCGCTCCGCGCTTTTTGGCTATCGGCGCTGAGCGTGCTGCGTGGTTAGAACACACCACGGATTTGATAGAGGTCGTACAGGCGCTTGGTATCAAGCTCGAGCTCGGTGACGTAGGTGTCGCCAATTGGGTACTGACGGACCACGCGCGCACCGTGAACCATGCCCTCAACCTCGGTGGTTAAGGTGTCCGAGCGCTCGACCGTGTTGCCATTGCGGTTCTTTGCCTTAACGTAGACGCCTACTAACTGCTCGGTGAGCTCACGATAGGCTTCCATCTTGGAGGCGCGCATGGCGTTGATCTGCTTTTCGGTGGAGGTCGCACCCTTTTGCTTGGAGAGCACGGCATAGCCCGAGGCCCGCAAAATTGGGTACTGGTCTAATTCATTGACGCCGGTGTCGGTGTAGTGCACCGCCATCGAGGCATTGCGCATCATGCTCGAGCAGCCTGAGGATCCCAAGGCCAGCGCTGCAGCTAACACGCTCAAAGCTGCTACGGCCAGACACTTTCTCATCTTCTACTCCTCGGTTACTCGCTATAACGTTCGTAATTGCTCTCGTCAGCGGTGTCGCGCACTAACATCGTATTGTGCACGTAGCTGCTGGCTGGATAGACCACTGGGTCGACGTCATCGCCAAAGCTGTTGATCCAAGTGGCGGCGGCTGAACCTGACTTCTCCATGCGGTACTTATCGTAAGTACCACGGGAAGTGGCACCGACGACCACGTCCTTGGTGAAACGTGGGTCACTCTGGCGCATCTGCTCAATGCGATCGGCATCGCTCATATAGGCATTGTTAGCAGGCTGGCCCATTGCGGCGGCAGCGGTACCACTGTAGGTGGTCGTGGTCGTGATGACACGGCCATCAGGCTCGGTGACCGTGGTAATGGTGCTAGCCGAGTTTGGGTCGCTATAGGCTAAGAAGACGCCGCCTAAAGGCTGGCCGCTTGCCGAGCGCACCTGGGCCTTGGTTAAGGTGTTAGCAGTGCTTTGGCGCTCCACCCCGTGAACCTGCAAAGCTGAGGTTCTGGTATTGGCGTTGCCGCCTGCTAATTGGCCCTGATAAACGCGGATTAAATCTGGGCTCAGATAATTCTTGGTACCGGTGAAAGCGCAGTTCTTTTGCGCGGTGCGGTAGCAATTAGGCAAGAGGGAATAAGGGATGATGTCGGTCGCAGTCGCTACCGTCTGGCGGGTCTGCATGTTCACAATGCGTGCAACTACTACGACGCCATCCTTATTGCGGGTCATGGTACCGCCCAAGAGGTACTTCACATGGGTGTCGCTGGCAATTTTCTTCCAGTCACGCGAGAAGATGTAGTCACCATCCTTGGAGACGGCTAATTTGCCCGTGAGCTTGTACTCGGTGACCTCGAAGGCGCGGCTGCTCATTTCGTGCGTGAACATCTCAGCTAACGCACGGCCTAAATAGCCCGAATCTTCGTAGGTATCGGTATCCACAAATGCGGTTAAAGCAAGGCGTGGCATGGTCACGATTTTGACATTGCCATTAGCGGAGCTGCGGTCAATTGGGGCATCAGGCAGCAAATAGTAGAACATGTTCTGCTGCAGAGTATCTGCCATACGCGACGCGATAGTGCTCATCTCCATACCGCGCTGCATATAGACGCTGCTATCGCCTTGAGTGTGAGCACCCTCAACCTGAGCGGCCATACCACTGTTACGGTTAACATTGGTGCTGGTGCAGGCTGGGAGTAACAAGCTCGCGCAAAGGGCGACGAGCAATGATGTCTTTACATGCATCTCCTGAACCTCGATCTCATGATCTTGTGAGTAGGCCATAGCGTGCAGATCACAGCAAGCTCTCGCTACGATCCTCTACCACCGCCTCAAGTTGCAATAACGGTGCCACGCACCCCATAAAAGCTAGTCACATCGCGCCTATTTAAGCCATTTTTGGACTTATCCAGCGACGATAGCACCTCTCAATATCGGCAGCGCTGCTCCTTCTTTGAGCTCAGCTCAAGCCCTTGAACTAAACTGAGGCCGCATTGAACCTAAGCTGCGGTCACTTTTATCCCGTGCTGAAGGCTCATTGCTCCCAGCTGAAGTCACATTGAGACTAAGCTGAGCATTCATTAGTCCCCAGTTGAGGCTCCCTTGGTCTGAAGCTTATTTGGCCTAAGCTGAGCCCCCATTGTACAACCGCTGTGGGCAATCTTTTCCCTTATTTAAGCCAAATAATAAGGTTTGGGGGCCACGGAACGCTTTTTGCACTTTGGCAAGCCCATGTTGGCTGCACTTGCCGCCTGTTTGCTGCACTTTTGCGGCAGCTGCACTTTTATGGTAATGGTGCGGCAATGGTGCTGTCCTGGGTGGCACCTTTGTGCTTATTCTTCTTTAGTGAGGCCGTCAGGTCGGAGAGAAAACATGCGCTCTGCATTCAAAGCTTTAGCCATCACCCTTGCGCTGGCTTTAGGTTGCCAATCGGCTCTGGCTGGTTGGTACTCCGCTCGTGGTTCTGCTGCGATTGTTGATGATGATGTCGCCGCAGCCCGCCGCATGGCAATCGATGATGCCCTGCGCAATGCCTCCCTGCAAGCCGGTGCCAATGTCTCGATTGAGCAAAGCATCCAAAACGGCACCCTGCTCGATGAGAAGATGCAGATCGTCAGCCGCTCCCCAATTCGCCGCATGATCGTGGTCGAAGAGCAAGAAAACGGCAAGATGGTTACGGTCTTGGTCAAGGCTTTGATCGATGATTCCTCAAGTAGCGATTGCTATGCGGGCAATATCAAGAAGATCATCCTGCCTTTCATCTTGCGCTATAAGGACACCGAGGCCTCGATGTCGGCCGCTGATATGCCGGACTTTGCTGACTTCTTAACCGATCAGCTCTATGCTGGGGTCGCCCAAAGCCCGGCCTTAACCTTATTACCACCTGATCGCGCGCGCCTGTTGTTTAATCAGAGCTCGTCGGGTCCTAATTACAATTTACAGCGCACCTTAGACAGTATCTCGCGCCGCACCCAAGCCCAATACATCATTGTGGGCTCGGTCTCTTCGGTGGCGGTCTCTGACGTCGGCTCCAACGCGGTCACCAAGCTCATCTACACCCCGACCCGCACCTTGCGCTTCTCGGTCCAGGTCTATGATGTCTATAGCGGCCGCATGATCTTAAATAAGGACTACTCAGGCGATGCTGAGTGGGAGTTAAAGGGTGAGAAGTTCTCACTGCGCTCGGACCGCTTTGCCTCCTCGGATTACGGCCAGCGCATCAATCAGCTCACCAAGTACGCGATCGCCGATATCGTGACCCAGCTGCGCTGCCAAATCCCAATGGCGCGTGTGGTCAATATCAGTGATGACACGATCCGCATCAACCTGGGATCCAACTCCAACCTCCAGGTGGGCATGCGCTTCCACTTAATTCACCGCAGCGACTTCCAAGATCGCCACAGCATGACCTACTACCAAAACAGCGAGACCAAGAAGCTCTACAAGGTCATCGATGTTTCGCCGAACTCAGCGGTCTTAGTCCCAGTTGATGTCGCCAACCAGCTTATCAACGTCCAGTTAGATGATGTGGTTGAACTCAACGTCTAACCCACCAATCTTTTTTTCTGCCAAGCCGCCGTCTGCGCGGCTTGCGCTTGCCTATGCCTTTTAGCAAGTCTTGTGTATAATAGGCCCCGCTTTTAGTCCCCATAGTTAAATGGATATAACAAGCCCCTCCTAAGGGCTAGTTGTAGGTTCGATTCCTACTGGGGGCGCCACTTATGGCCTACGGCAACACCCTTTCCCCGCTTCCCACCTTAGCTCACCTCACATTTCTGCCCCCAGCTCACGACACTGCGCCCTTAAACGGGGTAAGATAAGCGGCAATTGTGTCTTGCGAGGTTTCCTATGCTCTCTCTCAGTGACGCCCTTAAAGTCAACTGGTATCGCCGCTTTTCCGCCAATGGCCGCGCCTCCCGCAGTGAGTTTTGGTGGATGTTTGGCACCTACTTAATTTGCAGCGTGGTGCTTATGACCATTATGCGCATGGGCAGTATCTTGGCCTTGGTCGCGATGGTAGCCGAGATCGCGCTCTTAGCCTTCACCGCCTGCGCCGCCGCGCGCCGCCTGCACGATCGCAATATGGCCGCTTGGTGGCTCTTGCTCGTATTCATCCCAACCTTTGGTCTGCTCATCTTGCTTGTACTGTGCGCCCTGCCGGGCACCAATGGTCCAAATAAGTACGGTCCTGACCCACTGGACGGTGACTTTTACCGCAATGTCTTGGGCTCAGGCAATAATTACCACAGCAACGAGCGCTATGAGTGGTATCAATGGCAAGAAGGCAAAAATAAAGGCGCGCGCCCTGAGTCAGAGCAGCAGCATTTCAATCCATTTTCGGGTCACGACGAATTTGGCGATCAGCTCAAAGCGCAGCGCCGCGACGACAACGACTCCGACAGTGGCTTTAAGCCTTAGCGAGCAAGAGGACTGATTTATGGACCGTGAAGTTACGGTACTGCAAGCTTTACAGCTAGGCTTTAGAAAGGGCCTGCGTTTTTATGGCCGCTCGAGCCGCCCTGAGTTCTGGAAGTTCTTTTTACTCTCGTGGGTCATGGTAGCCGCGAGCGTAGTACTCACGCGCGTACCGGTGGTTGGCTCCTTATTGCAAGCCGTCGTCATCATTACCATCTTATGCTGCCAGTACACGGCCATCATTCGCCGTCTGCATGACCTTGACCGCTCCGGCAAGATCATCGCACTACCTTACCTCATTGCGCTGGGCTACTTCGTGGCCTTAATCCCGGTGCATGCACTCTATCCTGAGATCGCCACCGGCGTCATGTCGACCATTGCCGGTTGCGCCATGGTGCTCTACCTCTACGTCCTCTATCTGTGCAGCAATGAGGGTACCCAGGGCCCTAATCGCTACGGCACTGACCCCAACGACGCCAGCATCGAGCAGCAAGACTTCGTCAACCCGAAGCATATGGCCTCCCCTGAGCTCTTAGGTGACCCGTGGCGCAAGTTCAAAAACAAGGTCGACCAAGAAAAGGCCGCACAAGCGGCCCAAGCCGCCGGAGCTGACCAAGCTTCGGTGCCTCAGGTCGAGCCGATCAGTGTGCCGACTCCGACCGGGCGTAAGTCACGCCGTCAGCGTAAAACCGAATCAAAGTAACAAAAGGAAGCTCACATGCCTATCTGGCTTGCCATTAAAACGTGCCTTAAGGACAAACTCTTTGTGACCAGCGGTCGCGCCGGACGCGCGGAATTTTGGTGGTTCACCCTCTTTACCATCTTAGTGCGCGTGGCCTTGTACCCGCTCAACCTCGCAGGCTACGCCGGTATCATTTTCGCTGCGGTCAGCTTCCTGCTCTTCATCGGCAATTACACCGTGCTGACGCGCCGCTTACACGATACCGATCGCAGCATCATCCACGCTTTTCCTTTAATCGTGGGTCTGCTCTTAGGCTTGGCCGGTTTCTTTATGAACGTGCGCCTGGCGGTCACCGTAGGTGAAGTCATTGCCGCTGCCGCCTTTGTCTACCTCTTAGTCCTGTGCACCCTACCGGGCACCAAGGGCGCCAACCGCTACGGCGATCCGATGCCATTAGGCGCCGCCCCGGTCGCGGAGACGCCGGTGGTCACACGCCCAGAGCCTAAAGAAGAGGCCCCAGTAGTCAAGCCGGTCAAAAAGACCAAGCCTAAGACGCCACCGCAGCCGCTGCCAGAGCGCCCGAAGCACCAGCGCAAGTTCAAGTAAGCGCAAGTTACTCTATTGACGCCAAGGCCCAGCGTAAGCTGGGCCTTGTGCTCAATGGACCTTAGGAAGCTCCTAAGTCCCTGGTTACTGCGGCTGGGCAGCCGGAGGTGCTAAGTGCAGATTCTCAGGCAACTTGCCGGTGAGGACATCAGCCTCGGTGACCGGCTTAAATGGGATGTAGAGCTTGCGCGGCTCAGCAGGCGCGCCATTTTGAATCATTTCATAGAGATACTCGATGGTCAGGTAGCCTGCCTGATAAGGCATAAGGTCGACCGTGCCGCGATAGACGCTGCTTTGGTCGCTCATCAAGGAAATGGCCTCCGGAGTTGCATCCCCCGAGAAAATGGCATGACGACGGCTCTCAATCCCATTAACAGTAAAGGATTGGAATGCACCGACGCCACCTGCGTCCGTGACCGAGACTACCATATCGAGATCAGGATGCGCCTTTAAGGCCTCATCGGTTACGAGCTTGCCGCCTTCAGGGCTGGCGCCTTCCTTACGCAGGACAATTTTGAGCTCAGGGCAGATCTCCTTTAACGCCGCCTCGGCGCCATCGGCACGCGGCACCGTCGCCAACACATTGTCCTGGGTGATCAAGGCCACCTTACCGCGACACTGCAAGGTATTGCGTGCCCACTCGGCCGCTTGCTTACCGATCTCATAGCCGTAGTGATACTCGTCGATGCCGTACTCCAGGTGCGAGCCAGGGACGACCTGGGCCAACGAGCCCGTGATAATGCCTTGGGCATTGGCCTGAGCATACAGATCTTGCAAGGCCTCAGAATCAAGCGGCGTGCACGCAATGGCATCGAAGCGATCATCGACCATGTTCTGCAAGTCGGACACTTGCTTATCGACACGGTTTTGCGCATCGATGATGACGCACTTAATGCCGAGTTTACGGCACGCGGCCACCATACCCCAGCGCACTGAGATATACCACGGATTGCTCAGCTGCATCGCCGAGTAACCGATGGTAATGTCGGCTGGATTCTTTTGGGCGCAGGCACCATTAGCCCAGCCCACCAAGGCCACGCATAAAGCCAGCGCTCCTGCTATTTTTGAAAACTTCACACCAACCCTCCTCACTAAAATAGCAAAAGGATTTCCTCTCAACCTAGCAAAGGGCGTGACAAATCCCCACCTACACTTCCAAAAAATGAGAGCTGGGCGTTATTTTGGCGCGACAAAATGTGCAACTTGCGATCTCCGGCTAATCTTCGCGCCATAGTGGGCAGGCCCCACCCAGCGGCGCACTAGCTGCGAGCACTATACAGCGACCTCTGACGCCCGCCCGGACTTAAGGCCACACGGGACAGGCATAATTAAGACAATTGGCATCAAATGCAGTTCGAGCATCCGTCCCCAATAAAGCTCAGCTCAGATCAAATGAAGTTCAGCTGATAGAGTGACGCAAATCACAGCTCCAAACTGCCCGGTGCTCCAGGATCGATGCTAAGATTAAGCAGTTCCAGCCGCAGCATAAGGAGAGGGGCTATGGTCAACTTCGGCCAATCACTGCATACGTGCTTAATTTCCAAGATCTTTAACGTAAGCGACCGCGCGCCACGCAGTGAGTTCTGGTGGTTCATGCTCGCTGTCTTCATCTTTAATTTCTTAGGCGGCCTGATCATGCTGGTGCCGCTTATCGGCATGCTCGTGTACTTTGTCCTGAGCCTGTGGCTCTTTATTGCCCAAATCACGGCGACCGTCCGCCGTCTGCACGACGTCAATAAACGTGGTTGGTGGATGCTCCTGCCTTCTGTGGGCGTCATTGCCATCTTTACCTTAGTACTTATGGCAGTAGGCGGTTCCATCTTTACCGGCTACTATGACGAGGAGCAAGTTGAGGCGCTCTTGGTCGATATGAGTGGCATCTTAACGGCCATGGTCTTAGTGACCTTGGTCCTCTCCGTGATCGTCTTAGTCTTCTTGATTAAGAAGGGCACGACCGGCCCCAACCGCTTTGGCCCTGATCCGCTGCAAATGAACCAAGGCTTTGGCTACTTCAATCCAAACGGCCCACAAGGTTATGGTCCGCAAGGCTACGGTCCCCAGGGTTATGGTCCACAGCCTGGCCCTCAAGGTTATGGCCCGCAAGGCCCTCAAGGCTTCGGTCCTCAGGGCTATGGCCCACAACCAGGGCCCCAAGGCTATGACCCGAACCAAGGTTCTTACGGCTACGGCCCCAATGGTCCGCAGGGTTTCAACCCTAACAATGGCCCATATGGTCCGCAAGGCAATTGGCAGCAGCCTAACGGCCCATGGCAGCAGAACGTCAGCCCGAACGAGCAGAACTTTGGGCCGCAAGGCGGCTGGCAACAAGCCCCGCAAGATGGTCAGTGGCAGCAAGCCCCACAAGACCAGTACGGCCAAAACTTTGGCGGCCCGAATGAGCAACAAAACCAAGGTCAGCAGGACGCGACCTTCTCAGGGGAGCAATCGGCCAGCAAGTTCTACCCTGAAGCCGACCAAGGCATGTACGCGCCGCCGCCCAAGGCACCGCAAGCCAAGGATATCTGGCAAGACAAGCACTAACGCCAGCTAGCCCACCCTCTTTTTCGTTCTAAGCCCAGCACCTGCTGGGCTTTTTGCGTTACGCCTAGCGCACTCAATTCAGGCTCCTTGTGGGTGCTACAATTAAGGGGACTTCAAACCACAATATCAGCACGGGGAGAGCAAGATGAACTTTAGCAACTTAGAACAAGAGCTGCCAACAGGCGACCTGACTTTTGCCGAGCTACGGCAACAGGGCAAGGTCTATGTCGACAAAACCTATTTCATTTACCAGCTTGCTGGCACTCATAAACCACGCATCCTGACTCGTCCGCGCTGCTTCGGCAAAAGTACGCTGCTCTCTACGATCGAGGAGCTATTCCGGCATGGAGTTAAGCCTTATGACGGGCATGATTCCTACTTTAAGGGCCTAGCGATCGAATCGCTGTGGCATGACGATGGCTCTTACTTGGTGCTGCATCTTAACTTTGATGAGCTCAATGCTGGCTGTGCCACGGTGACCGAGTTTGAGCAAAAGCTGATGGGGACCGTTATCGCATTCTGCAATGAGCACCAGATCGACATTTCTGACGATCTGGCCCCAGTGCCATATCTCTCTGCGCCGCTTGACTTTAGTGACGTCTTCCATGCGCTGATCGAAAATGTGCCAAATCGCTCACTGGTGCTGCTGATCGATGAGTACGATGCGCCGCTGATGGCCCACACTCATGAGCAAGAAGAGCTCCTTGATGGCAAATTGCTGCTACGCAGCCTATTTGCACCACTAAAAAGGTATTTGTACAAATTCCGTTGCGTTTTCTTCACGGGAACCACCAGCTTTCAGGGGCTGGACTTAGGTCCATCGGCCAACAACTTCACCGACGTGTCCTATTATGGGCGATTTGCAACCTGCTGTGGCTATACCCGCGCTGAGCTCAAGCAGTATTTTGCCAAGCATTTGCGCTCCGCAGCTGCCGTCAGGAATGACTGCGCGCCCGAAGCAGTGAACGCCGCTCACATCGAGGAGCTATTAGACGAGCTGTCGGACTGGTATGGCGGCTACTCCTTTGATGGCTCCCAGCAAAACCAGGTCTTTGCGCCAGATTCGGTGCTCAAGTTTTTGGGCGATGCTAAGGCCCGACTTCAACCTTATCAGAGTACGGAGCAGGAATTGCCACAGCTGCTTAAGTGTGCTTTAGAGCGACTTGATGGCTCTGATGTGCTTCAGGATATGAGCACAGGTAAGCTCGTAGTCGACTACTATTCGTTTATAGAGTCATCACCGATTAATCCTGAGACGCACCCTTACGCCTTGCTTTTTCAGAGCGGCTATCTCACCTTTAGTCGCACCTTCCTCAATGGCGATCCTTTTCACCTCAAATGCCCCAACCAGGAGAGCAACATAGCCTTGAGCAAATTGCTGGGCCAGCAGGCAAGCTAATTAGCGCTATAGCCCAGCACCAGCTGGGCTTGTGCGTCCCTAAATTGGGGCAAGGACAGATTGGGGGCATGGCGCTAAGATCCGGCCTGCCAGCAGCCCTACCGCCCCGCCTGACGTACCTTGGGGTGCACCAAGCGCCAAAATAGGCCGGTTATGGTTCGCCTGAGGCGGCTTAGGCGCACGGCGCGTGCTTGGTTCTGTGAACTCGCGCGGCATTTTTGCGCGCTAGTTCACTGACTAGCTTAAGTCGTGATGCTAGAATTAGTAAGTTACCTAGGCTTCAGGCCTAGCTGACACTGAAGCGGGCTTCAGCACGCTTTAGTCTTGCCTTTTTCTAAGGTCCCGAACCACTCGGTTTATGCGGACTTTTCCCAACAGATGTGTTGTTACTGTATTGCAGCAAGCTCAGCTTTTACTTAAGTTGAGTCAGTGCCCCACATTGGCCGCATTGCTGCATAGAGGCAACTCATTGCTGCATAAAAGGCAATAAGGCGTCAGCCTTTCAAGGCTCGCGCCTTAGAGGATTGCTCCACCAAAGACGCACACAAAGCTCGGGTCACCCTTTAGGTCCCCCCTGGGTTCGTGCTTGCGCCCCTTGGTCTCAGATAGATTAGGACGGTCTAATGCTTAAAAACTTCATCATTACTCCAAAAGGTCAGTTTGCTACTGCCTTTGGTGCGTGCGTCGTGTTAACGGTTGTTGCTGCCGTAGTCTCGAACAGCTCTGCTCCTGACTATGCTGTCACCTTGCGACTGTCGCACGATCGCGTCGCCGGCTCCATTGCGGACTTGTCTGCTTACAAGTTCAAGGAGCTCATCGAAGAGAACTCCGGCGGCAAGGTCACCGTTGCCATTTACCCTAACAATGGCCTGTCGGCCGGCGACCAGCAAAAGGCCGTTGAGATGTTAAAGGACGGTGCGATCGACATTCAGATCTGCTCGGCCACTGACCTTTACAAGTTAGACCACCGCTTTGGCACCTTCTGGCTGCCATTCTTATTTGACAATGAAGAGCAAGCCTACTTCTTTGCCAAGGACGAGACCGTCAACGAGACCCTGCAATCGTGGCTCACTCCACACAAGTTAGATCTGCTCACCATGCACACTACTGGTGCCTTAGAGCTGTCTAACAACAACCGCGTGGTCGATTCCCCAGATGATCTGGAGGGCTTAAAGATCCGCGTCGCGCCATCGGATTTTGCCGGTGACGTGATCGCAGAGCTGGGCGCTGAGCCAGTTGAGCTCGACTTTAGCGAAGTTCCTCACGCCTTAGAGCAAGGCGAGATCCAAGGTTTAACCTCGAACTTAGCCCTGTACTTATCGAGCAAGCTCTATGAGACTCAGCCATACATCACCTTATGGAACGGTATGTATGACGTCCAGGTTTGGGTCGCCAACGAAGAGAGCTTAGGCAAGCTCGACGACAAGCTCAAGGCCGCTTTCACCAAGAGCTTAACTGAGACCGTAACTTGGCAGCACAACCTCTTCACCGAGTTCAAGAAGCTCTATCTCAAGACCTTAGAGCAAAAGGGCGTCACCATCACCAACTTAGATGATGCTCAGCGCCAAGCTTTCCGTGAGAAGCTCAAGCCAATCTACAACAAGTACATTGAGGCTTTAGGCAACGACACCTTACTCTTCTTCTTGAGCCACCGTGGTGTCGAAGTCGACCAAATCACCCCACTGGTTCCAATCGAGTACAACATTCAAAAGCAGGCTGAAGCTGCCGCCGCTGAGACCGTAGAGGCCGTCAAGGACGTAGTCCCAGTTGAGACCACCGAGCCAGCCGAGGAAACCGCTCCAGTAGCTGAGGAAGCCGCTCCTGCTGAAGAGACCACTCCAGCCGCTGAGGAAGCTGCCCCAGCTGAAGAGACTGCCCCAGTAGCCGAGGAGATCGCTCCTGCCGCTGAGGAAGCTGCTCCAGCCGAGACCGCCCCAGTAGCCGAGGAGACCACTCCAGCTGCTGAGGAAGCTGCCCCAGCTGAAGAGACAGCCCCAGTAGCCGAGGAGACCGCTCCTGCCGCTGAGGAAGCTGCCCCTGCCGAGACCGCTCCAGTAGCCGAAGAGACTACTGCTCCAGCCGCTGAGGAAGCCGCCCCAGCTGAAGAGACTGCCCCAGTAGCCGAGGAGACCGCTCCTGCCGCTGAGGAAGCTGCCCCAGCTGAAGAGACCGCTCCAGTAGCCGAGGAGACTGCTCCAGCTGCTGAGGAAGCTACCCCTGCTGAGACCGCTCCAGTAGCCGAAGAGACCGCTCCTGTCGCTGAGGAAGCTGCCCCTGCTGAGACCGCCCCAGTAGCTGAGGAGACTGCTCCAGCCGCTGAGGAAGCTGCTCCAGCCGAGACCGCTCCAGTGGCTCAAGAGACTATTCCTGCCGCTGAGGAAGCCACTCCAGCCGAGACTGCTCCAGTAGCTCAAGAGACCATTCCTGCCACTGAGATCGTTCCAGCTCAACCTGCTCCAATTGCTGAGGAAACCGCTCCAGCCGCTGAAGAGGCTGTATTAGCCGAGGTCACCACCGAGCCTGCTCCAGCCCCAGTTGCTGAGCCAGCTCCTGTCGTTGAGCCTGCTCCAGTTGCTGAAGTTCCAGCTGCTCCAGTTTCCGGTCCAGAGCTGCACGGCTTAGTTGAGGATGCTCCAGCCGTTCCAGGCTTCAAGCCAGTCGTTGAGGATTACGCCTCCGCTTCGGGCTTTGAGCCTGTCGTAACCGAGAACGCTGCTTTATCCGGCCAAGGCCGCACCGGCTTAGTCGAGGATATCCCAGAGGTTTCGGGCTTTGACCCAATCATTGAGGACTACGCCTCCGCTTCGGGCTTCTTACCTGTAGTTGAGGAAACCCCTGCAGTTCAAGGCTTCGAGCCAGTAACCACGGCTCCACGTTATCTCCACGACGATCGCGTCTACCAGCGTCACGTTGCTCCAGCCCGCAGCTACAACGAGCCACGCTACTACCGCGACTATCGTGAGACCGCTCCACAGGGCTTTGAGGACAGCTACGATTATGGCTATGACTACGGTTACGGCTATGACTACTACGCTGCCCCACGTGGCTTTGACAATGGCTGCGCTGTTCCAGCACCACGTCACATGGCCCCACGCGGCTTTGAGCCTGAGTACCGTGCTCCAGCCCCACGCCACATGGCTCCACGTGCTCCAGCTCCAGTCCAGTACCAGGCCATCCCAGAGCAGAGCACCATTCAGTACATTGAGGTAGCTCCAGGCAAGTTCCAGGCAGTACAAGTAACCCCATTACAAGAGGTTCAGATTGCTCCGGTTCCAGCTCCAAAGCCAATGCCAAAGCCTTTACCTCCAAAGGCTCCTAAGGCCCCAGCTCCAGCACCGGTAGCCCCTGCCCCAGCTCCTGTTGCTCCGGCTCCAGCCCCAGTTGCTCCAGCTCCGGTTCCTGCGGTAGCTCCAGTTGCTCCAGCTCCAGTTCCAGCGGTAGCTCCAGCTCCAGTACCTGAGGTTCAGCCAGCTGTCGTTCAGCCAGCCACCGCTCCTGAGACCGAGGCCCCAGCTTCGATCACCCAAGAGCCAGCTGCTCCAGCTCCAGTTGAGGCTGCTCCAGTCGCTGTTCCAGCTGAGGCCACAGTTGCCGAGCCTGCTGTAGTTGAGGCTGCACCTGCTTCAGCTGAGACCGCTCCAGTAGCCGTTCCAGCTGAGGCTCCAGCAGCTCCAGCTGAGGCTGCACCAGCTGCCTAACTGAAGTCGCTTAAGCTTTCTATCTGAGAAAAAGCCCTGTCGCCTACGGTGATGGGGCTTTTTTCATGGGACAAAATTTAGTGATTTCACCGCTAGGGGCTTTGATCACAACGCAAAGTTTGATAATCTTGGTCTCGAAAATTGGTGTTGTTTCGGGTAGCTACGCTCAGCTCGATCCTCTAAGTTTTTTTTTTTTGACTGCAAGTTCGGGCCTTTCTTTTTGTTGTGTTGCACCTGTCACCAAGCTGCGCGGTATTGTTGCCCATTAGATCAAGGAAGGCCGTATGATTTTCTACGTTGAAGATGACAACAGTATCCGCGAGATCGTCCTGTACTCGCTCAATTCCATGGGCTTAGAAGCTCAAGGCTTTGCCGATGGCGCCAGCTTCTTAAAAGCCTTGGAGACGCAGCGTCCTTCGCTCATCATGCTGGACGTGATGCTCCCTGACACCGATGGCGTGTCCCTCCTCAAGCTGCTCAAGCGCAACGCCAAGACCGCCGACTTACCGGTCATTATGGCCACCGCCCGTGGCGCCGAGATCGAGAAGATCCAGGCCTTAGACCTGGGTGCCGACGATTACCTGGCCAAGCCTTTCTCCATGATGGAGATGGTCGCGCGCGTCAAGGCGGTACTGCGCCGCTACAAGCAAGATGAGCCTAAGGTGCTGTCCGCAGGTGACCTCACCATCGACGAGAACAGCCACGTGGTCAGCGCCGGTGGCAATCAGATCGACCTCACCTACAAGGAGTACGAGCTCTTAGCCCTGCTCTTAAAGCACCAAGGCCGCGTTTACAGCCGCGAGCAAATCCTCGACCTCATCTGGGGCCATGACTACGACGGCGAGAGCCGCACGGTCGACGTCCATATCCGCACCCTGCGCGCTAAGTTAGGCGACAGCGCTAACCTCATCAAGACCGTGCGCGGTGTTGGCTACAAGCTCGAGATCTAGGCGCCCGCCCCTTGAGCTTAAGCCCCATAAAGCCTAAACTCAGGCCCACACTTATCTCTGCCGTCAAGACCTAGCCCCTGCAAACTTACGCTGACAGGGCCCCTTAGGCAGGTGACGGCTGGGACTTCTTTTGCCTTTTGCTGAGGTCGCATTGTGCGCCAAACAATATTTCGCACCTTTGTCGAGCTGTCCTTAGGGATCTTGCTTGCTATCGGCACAGCTGCCTTCCTGATTCACCAATACCTTAAGACCCAAGACGAGGTGCACTACCTCCAAAACTTCGGTACCGTGCTCGCCAGCGCCATCAATGAGAGCGGCTGGGAGTTCTTAGAGCATGCCGCCCCCAAGTGGCTGCGCATCACCATTATTGACCCTGATGGCACGGTGCTCTTTGACTCGAAGCTTGACGAAACCAAGATGGAAAATCACGGCAAGCGCATCGAAGTCCAAAGCTTGCTCGACCACACTATGGCCGACGATAGTCCCGACGATATCGGTACTCCGCTTAGTTTCAACATCAGTCGTTTTTCGCAGAGCTTACAGCGCCAGACCTACTACCACGCCCTACTCTTAAAGTCAGGGCAGATTCTGCGCTTATCCTTTGCCAGCAACTCGCTCTTTTTATACACCCCGCACTTCACCATCTTTTTGACCTTTATCCTGCTTGCGCTGGTGAGTGGCTGTTATTTTCTGGCGACCAAGCTGGCCCGCTCCTTTATGGCTCCGATCAATGCGATTGAGCTCAACAAGCTTCATAATTTTCAGGACTTGTCGAACTCAGCGCAAAAGCTCAAGAGCACCTATCCTGAGTTAGAGCCGTTCTTATGGCGCATCAGCGTCCAGCAACGCAAGATCGATGAGCAAATCGACGAGCTCCGTCTGAAAAACAACGAATTTCAGGCTATTACCAAGTCGATGTCTGACGGTTTGGTTCTGATCAACGCCAAGGGCAACATTGTCTCGATCAACAAGGCTGCGCGCACGATCTTTGGCGTCACCAAGGAAAATTGCCTCAATCAAAGCTATGTGACCATCGATAGTGCTCAGTACTTAAAGGATATGATGGACAATAGCATCACAGCGCCCAAGCAAACCAAGGCGATTACCCGTGACGGCCGCGACTACGAAATCAGATTTAGCAAAATAAGCGACAACGAGACCTGTGTCGGCTACGTCATGATTATCTTAGACGTCACCGAGAAGAAGCGCACCGAGCAGCTGCGCCAAGAGTTCACCGCCAATGTCTCGCACGAGCTCAAGACCCCGCTGCAAGCCATTATTGGTTACTCCGAGCTGATGGCTAACGGCATTGTGTCGCCCAATGACATTCCGCACTTTGCTTCACGCATTCACAAGCAAAGCACCCGCCTTAAGAGCTTGATCGAAGACATTATCTTCTTGTCGCACTTAGACGAGGGGCAGGTTGCGAACTTAGAGCAGTGCGACGTCAAGCAAATTTGCTATGAGGTTTTTGACGATCTGCAAGAAAAGGCGACCGAGCGCGAGGTCAAGCTCCAGGTTCAAGGTGAGCAGCTCATTATTACTGCCGTCAAGCGCTACCTTTACGAGCTCATTTACAACTTGGTCGACAACGCGATTCGCTACAACCGCCCACAAGGCACAGTCACCGTGAACTTACGCAGCCACAGCAACAAGTGCACGATTGCGGTAAGGGATACCGGTATTGGCATTGCCCCAGAGGAGCAGCACCGCATTTTTGAGCGCTTCTATCGCGTGGACAAGTCGCACTCGCGCCAGACCGGCGGCACCGGCTTAGGCCTCTCGATCGTCAAGCGCGTGGTGCTCTACCACTACGGCAAGATCAAGATTGCAAGCAAGTTAGGTGAGGGCACGACCTTTACCATCACCTTCAACTTCAACAAGCTCCAAGAGCTCGCCGCCCTCAACGAGCGCAAGCAGCAGGCGCTGCGCGAGCGCAATCAGGAGATTCCGCAGGCGCCAAGCACGATGCGCAGCGCCGCCGAGCTCACCGCCCCGATCTCAGCGCCGCCTGCGTCCAGCACGGCCCACGACCTGACGCCGTCAAGCGAGCGCATCCAAAATCCCTAACAAAAAGCGCCCAGCCTCAGCTCCCGCATCCCGGAAGTCTCAAGCTCGGCGCTTAGTGGCGTAAGAAAGCCTAATGCAGCTTAGTGCTGCTGGTTGTTTTGATCCTGTGGCCGTGACTGAGCAGCTACTTTTGGTGAATTACCGTCCCCTTCTGTAGTTAGTTTTAGAAAACCCTACAAAAGGGGA
>CALXOW010000004.1 GCA_944390115.1 uncultured Anaerobiospirillum sp. | reverse complement strand
TCGGCTCGCGTTAAACTGAAACACCTCTATCCTGAGCTGAATTAAGTGAAAAAATTAACGTTATTCTGTACTAGGGCTCGTGGCACCCCACCAAATTCGCCAGGGCAAGCCCCAAAGGACTTGCTTAAGCTCAAGGTTATCGGCCACCAGTTCAGTTTAACAAAGCACAGCACCGCGCTCCACGCTTGCCCCACCAATGTTTGAACAAGTAAGCACATTATCCTGACAAAAAGCACATTGTGCTGATAAAGGGCAGCTCCCCAATGAACCGCGCAAAGAGCGCCCGGTGGGAGCTGGGGGCTGTCTAAAGTTTTAGCGCTAGATAACCGATAAAAAGGAATAGAGAACGTTTTACCCGCAGTCCTAAGTCGGGCCAATGCCAGGGGCGCCTATCGGCGCAAGGAGAGACCAAGTGGCACTGTATCTGACCAATATCGCGTCGTTGCGCTCGCAGTACTATCTGAGCCTCGCCACGAGCCAACTTAACACCTCGATGCAACGCTTAGCATCGGGCTATCGAATTAACTCGGCCAAGGATGATCCGGCTGGCCTGATGATCTCCAATCGCATGACCAGTGAGATCAACGGTCTGGGTCAAGCTAACCGCAATGCCGCCGATGGTAGCGCCTTAGCTGCGACCTACGAAGGCGCCTTAGACGAAACCACCAATATGCTCCAACGCATTCGCACTCTGGCGGTCCAAGCCTCGAACGGCACCTATAGCCAAAGTGAGCGTGATGCCATCACCCAGGAGATGAACTCGCTGGCCGACGAAATCACACGTATTGCCGAGCAGACCACCTTTGCCGGTGAAACGATTTTATTGGGTGAAGACAGCACGATGTTCGTTGACGGTATGTTCACTCTGCAAGTGGGCCCGAACACCGGCAACACCATCACCACCGACTTTACTCAGAGCATGCGCCTTAAGGATATCGCTGAGGCAGCAGGTATCACCGGCGACACGGTAGTCGACGCCGATGGCCACTTCGTGATCAACAGCCAAGAAGATGCTAACAATCTGATTGACCGCATTGACGACATGATCGGCGTGGTCGACGCCCAGCGCGGTCAAGCCGGTGCGCTGCAAGTACGCCTTGATTCGACGATGCGCCTCAACAGCACGATGCAGGCTAACCTGGCCGATGCCCGCTCGCGCATTCGTGATACGGATTACGCTGAGGAGGTCTCGAATATGATCTCCGCTCAGATCCGCCAGCAAGCCTCGCTGCAAATGCTGATGATGTCCAATCAGCAAGGCAATTTGATTTTGCAGCTGCTCGGCGGCCTCTAACTCCGGTTCAACTCAAAACAACTAAAGCCTGGCCTCCCGATCCACTCTCCGGATGTGAAGTCAGGCTTTTTTAGTGCCTCAAGCTTGAGGCCGCATGTAAGTCTTGCGCAGGTAGATTCAGGCTGAGCCGACCTGCCTCGAGCGCAACCGTCTCGCGCAACGCTCGAGCGGCGACCAAGCACCTCTAGCGGCGACCGGCCTGGTAGGACAGGAAGGAGATAAAGCCGTCTAAGTAGGTCTCGGTCTTTTCGTTGCGCCCGGCGATCGACAGGAGCACTAAATCACCCTCGTCCCCATAGACGATGGCCTCGAGCTCGCCGTCATCGCAGATAAAGGACCAGGCGTGGCCGATGAGGTTGGAGCGCAGCGGCATAGTGCAGTTCATCTGCTCGGCTGCTACACGCGCAAAGGTCTCGGCACTGACCTCCGAGCCACTTTGGTCGGCGATATAGGTGACGCTCACGGCGATATCGCCCGAGTCATGCACGTAGGAGAGCGAATTTTCCACGCTCGGATTAGGCTGCACTGACCAGAACGAAGGGCAAGGCAGCTCTGGGCCTGTGCTTAAAGCTAAGTCGTCGTTGACGCCCTGCGTGGCATTAGCTGCCGCAATAGCTTCGGCTTGCGCGGCCTGTGCAGCCTGAGCAGCTTGCGCGGTGCTCTCAGCAGGCGCCTCAGCTTGGGGCGCAGCACCCTGCTCCTCAGCCCATACTGCACTGCTGCTTGCTACCATTAAGGCCAAAGCCCAAGCACCCCACTTCATAACCTCATCCTCATAAATCAAACCTGCCCTTATTGTAGAGACTTTAGCCCCATGGAAAAAGCCCCAACGCCAAAGACGTCAGGGCTTTTTCTCATAGCCCCAGAACGGGGCTGACTTAAGCAAGCCAGCATTACTGGCTTACGGCAAGCATTACTTGCAGTTGGCCTTTAAGGCGCTGACCATTTCATCGGCAATGGTCTCAACTGGGCGGTCGCCGTCCAGCTCTAAGTAATAGGTCTTGCCCTTGGCAGCTAAGTCCTTGTAGAAGGCTACTAAAGGCTCAGTCTGCTTGTGGTAAACCTCAAGGCGGCTGCGCACGGTATCTTCTTGGTCGTCAGCGCGGATGACTAAGTCCTCACCGGTGACGTCGTCCTTGCCCTCAACCTTAGGAGGGTTGTAAACGATGTGGTAGGTACGACCCGAAGCTAAGTGGACGCGACGGCCCGACATGCGCTTGACGATCTTCTCATCTGGTACCTGCAGCTCAACTACGGCATCGATATCGATACCGGCGGCTACTAAGGCCTCAGCCTGAGGAATAGTGCGTGGGAAGCCGTCAAAGAGGAAGCCATTGGCGCAATCGTCAGCAGCAATACGCTCCTTAACTAAGCCTAAGATAATCTCGTCGGAGACTAACTTGCCCTCGTCCATTACGGCCTTAGCCTGCATGCCTAATGGGGTGCCTGCCTTGATGGCAGCACGCAGCATATCGCCGGTGGAGATCTGAGGAATCGAGAAAGCCTTAGTTAAAGTTTGAGCTTGGGTGCCCTTACCTGCACCTGGTGGTCCTAACAGAATAATGCGCATGGTTGCTCCTAGAAAAATCAAATCCGCTTAATTATAGGCAACTTTGAGCCAAATGAGAAAGGGCACCGCCCCCGAAGAAAGGCGGCGTCACCAAACAAGAAAGGCCGTCACCGACGGCCTCCTTGCGTTAGAGAATCTTATTTAAGAACTCTTGGGTACGAGCTTCCTTTGGATGCTCGAAGACTTGCTCTGGGGTACCCATCTCGAGGATCTTGCCGCCATCAACAAAGATTACGCGGTCGGCGACCTCGCGGGCAAAGCCCATTTCGTGGGTCACGATCATCATGGTCATACCCGACTCCGCCAGGCGCTTCATAACGTCGAGTACTTCCTTAACCATCTCAGGGTCTAAGGCCGAGGTTGGCTCATCAAAGAGCATAATCTTAGGCTGCATCGCTAAGGCACGCGCAATGGCGACACGCTGCTGCTGACCACCAGAGAGCTGGCTTGGACGGCTGTCGGCCTTGTCCTTTAAGCCGACGCGCTCTAACAGCTCTAAGGCGATCTTCTTGGCCTCTTCCTCACTCTTCTTGCGCACCATGACCGGAGCCATCGTGATGTTCTTAAGCACGGTCATGTGCGAGAAGAGATTGAAGTGCTGGAACACCATACCTACTTCAGCGCGGACGGTGTTGATGTTGACATCACGGGTGATGTCCTGGCCATCAATCGTAATCATGCCGTCTGATGGCACTTCTAAGTAATTGACGCAGCGCAGTAAGGTACTCTTACCTGAGCCCGATGGACCAATGATAACCACCACCTCGGACTTCTCGACGTCTAAGTCGATGCCCCGGAGGATTTCGTTGGAACCAAATCTCTTGTGCAGATTACGAATCTTGATAATAGCGTCTGACATGTGCTACCTCGCAGGGACTTTACTTGAAGCGCTTCTCTAAGAAGGCTACAAAGCGCGTAATGGATAAGGTCATGATGAGGTAGATAATGGCTACCGCAGTCCAAATTTCCAAGGAACCATAGGTCGAAGCGATGACCAGCTGGCCCTTACGGGTTAATTCCTCAAAGCCGATGACCGAGACCAGGGACGAATCCTTCAACATCGCAATGAACTCATTGCCCAGTTGTGGAATGGTACGACGGAAGGCCTGCGGAATCACGATATAGCGCATGGTCTGGGTCCAGCTCATACCTAAGGAGCGACCTGCTTCCATCTGGCCCTTGTCGATCGATTGGATACCGGCACGGAAGATTTCGGCAACGTAAGCGCCGGAGTTAATCGAGCAGGCGGCGACCGCAGCCACAAACGGCTCGATACGCGTGCCGAGGATAATTGGCAGCGCAAAGTAGATAATGAAGATCTGGACTAACAGTGGGGTACCACGGATGAAATCCACGTAGATCTTGGCAGGGATGCGAATCCAAGGATAGCGGGCGAGCTCAGCAATGCCCACCATTAAACCAATACAGGTACCTAAGAACACCGAGACCGCAGTGATCTCAATCGTCACTAAGGCACCGATACCCAGCAGCGGTAAGCTGTCGAAGATTAAGGACAAGTCAAATGGAATCGACACGTGGTAACACTCTCAAAAGCGCTGTAACAGCGGTGAGCTTCACAGAACGCGACACCTAACGGCGATGCGTCTGCCTAAGTAAGCACAGCCGCAGGGCTCAAGTCCCCACGGCTGCGCGCCGAGCCTGACGGCTCGGGGCTAACCAAGCCCTGGCTTGAAATCAAGCCCAGACTCGGAGTCAATCGAACTCAGGCTCGGCATTAACCAAGCCCTAGCTCGGGGTTAAGTGGCTTACTCCTTATCAGTTGGAGCTAACTTAAACCACTTTTGGTAAATCTTATCGTAAGTGCCGTTGGCACGGATCTTAGCTAAGCCCTCGTTGATCTTAGCCTGCAGCTCCTTATTGTGTAAGTGCGTAGCAATACCGTATTGCTCAGCAGTTAAAATCTCAGGTAACTCGGTGATACCCTCGGAGGCATTGCTCTGAGCTAAGAAGTACAGATTAATTGGGCGATCGTTAACTACACCCTCACAGCCACGAGCCTTGAGCTCCATAAAAGCTTCTGGCTCGGTATTGAAGGCCTTAACCTTACCTGGGGACAGCTTCTCAGCGGTCATAGCACCCGTGGTGCCGATCTGGACGCACAAAGGCTGGCCCTTTAACGAGTCAACCTTAGGATACTTGGCAGCGGTCTCCTCACGGATTAAGACCGACAGACCCGAGGTATAGTAAGGGTCAGAGAAAGCCACACGCTTAGCACGCTCTGGGGTAATCGACATTGCGGCGATAATTGCATCAAGCTGCGCGGTCATAATCGCTGGGATTAAGCCGTCAAATGGCATATTGACAATCTCAACGTCATAACCGATTTCTTTGCCGATAGCCTGCATGATCTCGACATCAAAGCCGGTGAGCGAACCGTCTTCAGCGGCAAACTCAAACGGCGCAAAGGTCGCCTCAGTACCGACGCGTAAGGTATCAGCCTGAGCAAAAGAAATGGCACAGCATGATAAAGCAGCGGCGCACGTCAGTGACTTCAGGGCACCACTTAAAGAAAATGACATATCATATCTCCCACCAATGCGCCTAGGACGCACCAGCGCAACTGAGTTGAGGCAAGACAAGCCACGAAAAAAGAAAAAGAAGTGGCCACCTTCTTACCGTGAATCAATTTGAGCTAAGGGGCAGTGCGCACGTTAGTACTCACGCTTCTTGCCCTGCTTTGAGCCACGCTCAGGGCTATTTTAAGGCAAAGCTAAGCGCACATTATACAGGCAAGCCCAAGCTTTGCGCTCACTCACGCAAAAATCTATGTTAAGAGCGTTTGCGTGGGCCTTGCACCACAACAAGTCAGCCCTTGCACTGCGCTAAGCCAGCCTGTGCCCGGCACTAAGTCAGCCTAGCCCAAAATAACAACAGCGCCGCCCCAACTCAGGTCTCACCCAAATCAGGACCGCGCTGTGGCAGCTACTTATCAGCTGCTGTGGTCAGCTACTGGTTTTGCTCAGCTACTGGCCTTATTTAGCCTTTGGGGCCTCACCAAACCACTTGGTGTAGAGTTCGTCGTACTTGCCATTAGCCTTTAAGGCAGCTAAAGCCTTGTTGACCTCAGCTAAGAGCTCGTCATTGCCCTTAGGGATGACCATAGCCATATCCTCGGCGTCCATGACCTGAGCTAACTCTAATAAGCCCTCAGCGCCCTTGGAGGTCTTGATGAAGTACTGGTTAACCGGACGGTCGTTGACCATTGCCTCGCAGCCACCCTGCTTTAACTCTAAGTAACCAGCGTAGGCGTCGTTAAAGGTGGTGACCATGCCTGGGCTTAAGGTCTCAGCCTTCATTGCCGAAACCGAGCCTAACTGGGCACACAGCTGCTTGCCCTTTAAGGCATCAGCACCAGCGGCGTACTTGTCAGCGTCATCAGCACGAACCACAAAGGTAATACCCGAGCGATAGTAAGGATCAGAGAAGTTAATGCGCTTAGCACGCTCCTCGGTGACGGTGAAGGAGGCAACTGCCATATCAACCTGCGAGGTCAGCATCGCTGGGATTAAGCCGTCAAATGGCATCTGCACCCACTCAATCTGATAGCCCAGCTCTTGGCATACAGCCTCGGCCAAATCGATATCAAAGCCTACCAGCTTGCCGTCTTGGGTAAACTCAAATGGGGCATAAGAGGATTCAGTACCCACCCGTAATGGGCCTCGGTCTTCGGCTAAAGCGCTTGCGCTGAAAGCTAAGGCTGCACCTGCCAATAATGCCGAGAAAGCCAAATTACGACTGAAATGGGACATCGAATCATCTCCTAATTGAATTAAGACACACATTGGTCGAAACCGTGCTTGGTGCGACGATCATACTCACCGCGCGCCGGTGCGACGCAATCGCACCATTTTGGGCCGCAAAATGGCCCCTACAGGTCAGACGCCCTATTTTGTAGCACACAAAAAGCAAACCCCACCCGCTCCCTCAGTTGGGGGCATACACGGGTTTAAGGTAGTTTAAGGACGATCCGGCTTAGGCGCGGCTTTAGGCGCGGGTAGCCTGTGGCCCCAGTCGCATCTTTCTCTCAGATCTATTCTCAAGCCCCATTAGGTGCGTTATGCTTGAACTACAGCAAGAAGGCGGGACGCTTTCATGTTGCGCCCGTCGCGATAGGAGTTAAGGCTGTGAGAAAGAATGTAATTTTCGACTTTGGTGGGGTGCTGCTCGATTGGGACCCACGCTACCTGTATCGCCCATACTTCAACGATGACGCTAAGATGGAAAAGTTCTTAGCTGAGATCTGCACCGGCGAGTGGAACTCCCAGATGGACGCAGGTAAGCCTTTTGCCGAAGGCGTAAAGGAGCTGTGCGCAAAGTATCCTGAGTGGACCAAGGAAATTGAGCTCTACCACAGCGGCTGGTCCACGATGCTGCACGGCGCTCTGGCTGATGGTGTTGATCTCTTAAAGAAGATCAAAGCTGATCCGCGCTTTACGGTCTATGGTTTAACCAATTGGTCGGCCGAGACCTTCCCTTATGCCTTTAACCACTACCGCTTCTTAGATGACTTCGAGGGTATCGTCGTCTCAGGCGAAGAGATGATGAAGAAGCCGGACAAACGCATCTACTACACCTTACTCGAGCGCTATCACTTAAAGGCCGACGAGTGCATCTTCATCGATGACAGCCAAGCAAACATCGATACCGCCAACAAGATCGGCATCCACGGCCTGCTCTGGCGCCATAATCCAGACGAGGTTTGGGCTGAAATCGAGCGCCTCTACCACGAGGCGTCAGCTGAGTAATTAACACTGGACCCATGAGGTCCCACCCAAAAAGAAACGGTCGCTGAGCGGCCGTTTCTTTTTGTTTGTTTGGGGCCCTCCTCTTCGTGGCGGCCCCAGAGGCAACTTGGCCGTGCGGTCAGGCACGGCCAAGGCGTCAGATGCAGTTAAGGCAAACTATTGCTTGGAAGCGATCAGCTTCACAATATCGCCGACCGTGTTGCAGGTAATGAGGTCATTTAAAGCCAGAGGCAAGCCCTTTTCCTGCTTGTAGAAGAAGACGATATTGAATAAAGCAAGCGAGTCGATGTCAGCGCACTCTCTGACTACGGTCTCTTGGGTGATCGGATCAAGAGGGTCGACGATCTCGACAATCTTGTCAAAGATTTCTGCTTCAGTCATTTATTGGTTTCCTTAACCACTTGTTGGAGCGCTCAGGGCGCGTTCTGTTGCTTCATCATAACGCAAAAGAGCCCCCAAAGCTTGCAGCCTTGGAAGCTCTTTTTATGCCATCAGGCAATATGGCCTGGAACCGGCCTTGCGCAGGCGCGCAACTGGCGCGCAGGCCGGGGGCTTTAGTCTAAGAAGCCCTTGAGCCCGGCCGAGCGGCATGGGTGGCGCAGCTTGCGCAGCGCTTTAGCCTCTATCTGTCTAATGCGCTCCCTGGTAACGCCAAACTGGCGGCCCACCTCTTCTAAGGTGTGATCCGAGGTCATGCCGATACCAAAGCGCATACGCAGCACTTGGGCTTCCCGTGGTGGCATCTCGTCTAAGACGGTGTTGATTGCCGCCTTTAACGACTCGGAGGTCGCAGCCTCAGATGGCACCTCAATCGAGCTGTCCTCGATGAAGTCGCCTAAGTGCGAATCATCGTCGTCACCAACTGGGGTCTCCAAGGAAATTGGCTCCTTGGCGATCTTCATGACCTTGCGGATCTTCTCCTCCGGCAAGCCCATCTTGGCGGCTAACTCCTCTGGAGTTGGCTCACGGCCCTTCTCCTGGAGCATCTGACGGGAGATACGATTGAGCTTGTTGATAGTCTCAATCATATGAACCGGGATACGGATGGTGCGAGCCTGATCGGCAATCGAACGGGTGATCGCCTGACGAATCCACCAAGTAGCGTAGGTCGAGAACTTGTAGCCACGACGATACTCGAACTTATCGACCGCCTTCATCAGGCCAATATTGCCCTCTTGAATCAGGTCTAAGAACAGTAAGCCACGGTTGGTGTACTTCTTGGCAATGGAGATCACCAGACGTAAGTTGGCCTCAACCATTTCCTTCTTGGCCTTCTTGGCCATAGCGTCGCCCATCATGACGCGGCGCGAGAGCTCGCGTAAGCGTGCAATCGAAATTCCTGCTTCCTTTTCGATTTCTTGCAGGGCCTCGACACACTTTTCGATCTGATCGCGGTACTCCTTTAAGCGGGTGGCGTAGGCACGACGTGGCTTAATTGCCTTCTCATACCACTCCATGCTCGACTCCTTGGCCGAGTCGGTGTAGTAGGTACGCAGGTCTTCGACCTTCATGCCGCAGCGGGTGACCGCAATTTCACGGATACGACGATCTTGAGCCTTGACGCGCTCCATCATGTCGCGCATGTGATTTAACAGGGCCTCAAGCTGCTGAGGTACTAAGCGGAAGGTCGAGAAGAGCTCGGTTAAGCGCTTTAACTCTTCCTCGTACTTGCGCTTGTTGACCGCACCGGTCTTGTCACGCAGAGCTTGGACCTTGTCAAACTGGACGCGCAGCTCTTGGAACTTTTGCTTGATCAGCTCAGGATCTGGACCGGAGTCATTGGACGAGTTGGCGCCATCGCCCTCATCCTCGTCATCGGCTACTTCGGCCTCATCCTCGTCCTTAGCCTTGCCCTTACGCTTAGCTGGAGCCTTCTTGGTCGCCTTCTTATCCTCGACGGCTTCCTCATCTCCCTCTAAATCTAAGTCCTCGTCATCGTCGACCATATCACCAGAGTCGATGTCAGCGGCGAGCTCTTCGAGCTCCTCATCATCGACGATCTCCGGCTCTTCCAGCTCAGGCTCAGCTTGCTTGGCGGCCTTCTTGGCCTTTTCAGCGGCGGCGGCAGCATTGACCGCAGCACGGGTACTGGCGACCTGGGCGATCGCCTTCTCCAGCTGTGCGTCATCCTCGACATAAGGATCGGTAAAGCCGACAATGATATCGCTAAAGCGTAATTCGGTGGCCGGATCGCAGGCTTCGTCGAAACGGGCAAAGAGCTCCTGCATCGCCATTGGGTACTCAACAATGCACTTTTGGACATCGTTGGTGCCACGCTCGATGCGCTTGGAGATCTCAATCTCGTCCTTGCGGGTTAAGAGTGAGACATTACCCATCTCGCGCATATACATACGCACTGGATCGGTAGTACGACCAATATCGACCGAGCTGTCTAACTGTGAGGCCACAGTTTCAACGTCCTCGGAGTCAACTGACTGCGAGTTCTCGTTGATCAAGAGCTCATCAGGATCTGGTGGGGTTTCACAGACTCTGATGCCCATATCAATAAAGGTCTGGATAAAGACCGAGAGCTGATCACCTGAAATAATATCAGGTGGGATCAGATCATTGATCTCTTCGATGGTGAGGTAGCCCTGCTCCTTACCACGGGCAATCAGTTGCTTAAACTCGGTGCTTGCGGAATTGTCCATCAAACAAATATCCCACGAAAACTAGACTTGCTAAAACGGTCGAACTTCCATTTTAACAAGTCTAGCGCGGCTAAACAAGCCACTAGGTCAGGCACAATGGGGCCAAAAGCCCTAAGTTACGGGCTTTTTACCCTCATCTTCCAGTTGGGCCCAAAAGCTAAAAGCGAGAATTTGATGCCGCCGTAAAGACAAAAAGGCGCGGCCTAAGGAGCATAAGCCCAAGAAGATGATAATGATAAAAGGTTGAGCGTAAAGAAGCTACGCGTAATTAGTTGATTCTTGGTGGCGACTCATATAGCGGTACGGGCAAATCACATTACGCGGTACCTTGATGAGCGCGCCCACCGATAACACGCGGTTACCGATGCGGTACTTATGGTTGATATACATGAGGCGAAAGATGCCATCTTGCGCTTCGCTTTCGTCATCTAAGACGATGTAATCACTGACCATATGGTCACGGGCATACAGTGATGCGACCATGCCCCGCTTAATGATGTAGGGCTGGCCTGGAAACGGCAGGAAGGCATGGGCGATCGCACACTTAGGCGGGCGGACAAAGCGATAGCAGGCGACGGCGTTTAAGGCGAGCTCGACATTGACCGAGATATTGTTGTCATCGGCATTGTCGCGCACCCCAATAGCGGTGAGACCATTCATGAAGTCAGTCAAGAGCTGGCCATCGAGGACGCTAAAAGGCGTACCGTATTCGGGGAATACCGCTAAGTGCTCGACCTTGAAGTTGGTCTTAAAAAAGTAACGCATCCCGTTATCAAGCGTCAGATGCAGGCCAAGATAATCTTGCCCGTTGATACTTTGATAAGACCAAGTTCCAGACTCGCCTGGTGTTATCCTCATTATGACCATACCTTAGAGCATTAGCTCATGCCCGTTAAGGCCCCATCAGACCAAGCATCCTGACCCAAGGTCATCCCCAAGAGACTAACTCTTTAGAAAGGAAACCTTTCAGGAGCTTGCCACCCAACTCAGTAGCTTTCTGCCTCAGGGCTTAGTCTGCTACCACACAAAAACGAAAAGTTTGCGCCGCCCCAGACCCAAAATGTAACCGCTGCCAATTTTCTGTTGGCACCCTGTTCTTGGTATCTAGGACTAACCTTGCCCTTAGGCCCGGTCCAAGCTGCTATCAGCACTCAGACCCAAGCCTGATTGAGCTCGGCGTTATTAACGCAGACTCGCAATGACAAGTTAATGCAAGTTCTAAGCCCCATGCCTAGAGATTGTCCACGATATCCTTAATAACCGCAGGTCCCTGATAGACGAAGGCCGAGTACAACTGCAAGAGGCTGGCACCGGCGGCCATTTTCTCGCGGGCGGCAATAATACCGTTGACACCACCGACACCAATGAGCGGAATACGATCCCCCACTTGGGCATGGACCTGAGCTAAGACCTCGGTAGCGCGCGCACGCAGCGGCTCGCCTGAGAGGCCGCCCCACTCGCTGGCGTGCGGTAAACCGTAAATCGCGTCGCGCGAAGTCGTGGTATTGGTTGCGGTGATGCCATCGATCTTAAGGCGCAGGCAGGCATCGCAAATGGCCTCGAGCTGGGTCGTCGTCAGATCGGGAGCAATCTTGACCACGAGCGGGACATAACGGCCCCCGGCAGCAAGCTTGCCCTGCTCTTCCTTCAAACGCGAAATGAGCTTGACCAGAGGCTCAGCCTCTTGCAAGGCGGTTAAGTCCTTGGTGTTCGGGCATGAGATGTTGATCGCGATGTAATCGCAGTGGTTATAGACCTTGTTCATGCAGATGAGGTAGTCATCCACTGCGTTATCAAGCGGCGTGGTCTCATTCTTACCGATCGAGACACCGACAATACCCTGGTAATGGCGCTGCTGTAAGTTCTTGACCAGATAATCCACACCCGCATTGTTAAAGCCCATGCGGTTGATGATGCCCGAGGCGGACTTAATGCGGAACATGCGCGGCCGAGGATTACCCTTCTGCGCCTTAGGGGTGACGGTACCTAACTCCAGATGACCAAATCCCAACGCTCCCAGATAATCAATGGCATCGCCATTCTTATCCATACCGGCGGCCAAACCTAAAGGATTGTTAAACTTCAGGCCCATCACCTCGACCGGCTTGGCGGCTACTTGCTGAGAAAAGAGCTTGATGAGAGGCTCTTTGCCTAAGATAGAGCCGAGCTTAATGGTCAGGCTGTGGGCATTTTCTGGGTCTAAGCAGAAAATGAGCGGACGCACCAGGCTCGGATATAAACCATATAACGACATAACAGAAACCTTGACGGCCCAAGCCCCGGCCTTAAAAAGACCAGGCATTGGGCGCTTTTATGGCAAGCGCTGAAGCAGCGCGCACACTTTAATATTTGGCGCTTTAGATACGCTCTAAACGCAGAAACTTGTTTTGGGCGCTAATCACCAGGCGAAAGTCACCTTGGATGCCCGAGCGCGTGGTGTAAGCACGCAAGTGATTAGCATCGAGATCGAGCACCGGACCTTCTAGTGAACGGACCCGCAGCCGGTGCGCCGCGCCCCGATAAACACGCATCAGCTCATCGGGGTCGATATTCAAATGAAAATGAAAGTAACGCTCACCGGCCATAGGCCCTCCTCATGAAGGTCGCTGTGTGATGTTTGCCTTTTTTTTCTTTGCCCTTACTTGTGCTCTTGAGTGAGAGCAGCGTTGACCTTTTCAAAGACCGCACGGTTTAAGCCGTCGATATTGCGGATCTTGTTTAAGCACTCCTCGGCCTTAGCTTGACGCACCGCGTCAAAGCGACGATAGCCCATCATGCCATCTAAGATGCGCGCAGCCACCGATGGGTTGATGCTGTTGAGCTGCTTGACTACATCGTAGATCAAGAGATAGCCGGTACCATCACGGCGGTGCAGTGCCACTGGGTTGTTGTAGCCCAAGGTGCCAACCAAGGCGCGGACGCGATTTGGATTGGTGAGGTCAAAGCGTGGGTGCTCCAAGAGCTTGCGCACGGTCTTGACCGTATCCTCCTTTGGTACTGCCGCCTGCATAGCAAAAAACTTATCGAAGGTGAGCGGATCGTGGCCGTAGCTATCCTCAAAGCGCTCGAGCAAGGCCGACTTGCATGGCAGGTCCAGCTTGACCGCCGTGCTGATCGCGGCATAACGATCCGTCATATTGTTGGCATCGTAGTAAGCACGCGAAATGAGATCGTCGGCCTTGATAGTAGCATCGCCCGAGCCCCCGCTTGAAGCATCGAGATCGTCTTGGGCCAGATAGCCTAAAGCGACCATGTACTGGGCGGCATTGTGGACAGCACGGCGCGCGGCACTGGCCGCATCATAGCGGTACTTACCCGAAGAGCGCGTAGCGTGCTCCACTGCAACGTACTCGCTGTGTAAAGCGGTAGCCAGCATGCGATTGAGCTTACGGTAAATCGCTGCTAATGGATCAAGGTTGACCTTCTTGAAGGTCTCAATCACCGCCTCCAGCTCTGGCAGCACAATGAGCAGGGCCTTGAGCTGTAAGTCCAGCGACTCATCCTTTAAGACATAGCCCAGCGCCTTGATAATCGCAGTTGGCTCAGGTAATTCGCCCGAGTCGACCTTATCGATATTCTGGTGGATATAAGCCATGACCAAGGAGCGCTGCGCGTCGATGCGAATGAATGGATCGTCGCAATGCTCCAATAAGTTCAGGTAATCTTGCTCGGTGTAAATCGAATCGAGCTTAACCGGGGCCGAGAAATCACGGAACACAACCGGGATAGTGCCTTGTGGCACCTGAGTGAACTCAAAGGACTGCTCCTTCTCGGTAAAGAGCAGCACGCCCGACTCCGGCAGCTCTGGCGGCACGATGGTCAGACCCGAGGCACTCAAGAAGGAGGTGCGCACCGGAATCATGAATGGTTCCTTGGTCTTTTGGCCTGGGGTGGCTGGGGTGTTTTGGGTTAAGGTCAAGGTGAGCTTGCCCAAGGTGCCCGCCGCCGACTCAGCAGTATCGGCATCAAAGTGCCACTTAGCGTAAACCTCTGGGGTACCCGCTTGCGAGTACCAGCGGCGGAATTGCGCTAAGTCCTGCATCGAAGCACTTTCCATGGTTAAGATAAAGTCTTCGATGGTAGCGGCCGAGCCGTCAAAGCGCTCTAAGTACTGGGCCACACCCTTTTGGAACTTCTCCTCGCCCAAGATAGTGTGGATCATGCGGATCACTTCGGCGCCCTTGTCGTAGATGGTGACGGTGTAGAAATTGTTCATCTCCATCACCTGCTCCGGGCGCACTGGGTGGGCCATTGGACCTGCATCCTCAGCAAATTGCTTGGAGCGAATCAAGTTGATGGCATCAAGACGCGTCAGCACGCGGCTGTTGACGTCAGATGAGAACTCCTGGTCGCGAAATACCGTCAAGCTCTCTTTTAAGGACAGCTGGAACCAATCGCGTAAGGTTACGCGGTCACCGGTATAGTTGTGGAAGTACTCGTGGCCGATCACGCCTTGGACGCGATAGTAATTGGCGTCGGTCGCGGTTTCTTCATCCACTAAGACGCAGCTCGAGTTGAAGATATTGAGCGACTTATTCTCCATCGCGCCGAAGTTGAAGAAGTCGACGGCGACCACCTTGAAGTTATCTAAGTCGTACTCGAGGTTAAAGCGCTGTTCGTCCCAGGCCATGGCGTCCTTGATCGACTGCATGGCAAAGAGGCCACGCTCATAAGCACCGCGATCAACGTACAAGGCCAGATCGACCTCGCGGCCAGACTTAGTGACAAACTTGTCCTCGATGATGTCAAAGGTGCCGGCGACCAACGCAAATAAGTACGATGGCTTCGGGAACGGATCTTCCCATACGGTGTAGTTGCGGCCATTCTTGGTGCCCGACTCCACCAGGTTACCATTGGACAGCAATACGCCGCAGCCGTACTCCGGGCCGATCACGGTGACGCGGTACTTAGCTAAGACATCCGGGCGATCTAAGAAGTAAGTGATGCGGCGAAAGCCCTCCGGCTCACACTGGGTGCAGAAGCAGCCGCAGCTCTTGTACAGGCCCATGAGCGAGGTATTGGCCACTGGGTTAATCACGACCTCAGTGGTGAGCTCAAACTCATTAGGGACATCAGGCACGATGAGCGTACCGTCAATCACTTGGTACTTGCACGGCTGGCCGTTTAACAGCACCTCATTTAAGGTCAAATCCTCGCCATCAAGACGCAGTGGCACGCGACTATCGGAGGACAAACGCTCATAGTGGGCGCTCGAGCGTACTACCGTGGCCTCATCGGACAAAGTGAAGGTCAGATCGATATCAACTGCCGTAAAGTCGGGCTTCTTGTAATCTAAACGCCGTTTGACCTGAAACGAGTTTGCTGTCATTTCGTCCCCTCAACCAAAAAGAACTAGCCCGACCAGTGGCCGGATCCCAAAACCTACCGACTTTAGGACCGCTGCCCCCAAAAGCCGGAAACCGAAACATGTCCAGCCTTAAGGCCGGAAACCGAAACCTGTCGGCCTAGGACCTGGCCCCATAAGGCCGGTACGACCTAAGGTCGGATGCCAAAAAGGCAGGAACGACCTGCCTTTTACCAAAAATCTAGCTGGGTCAGTGACCCGTGTTAATCAGCTTGCAGCACGATGGTGCCATGAGAGTCATTGGCCACCGCATCCTGATGCGGACGCATGATCGAAGGATAGCGGCTATCCTCCAAGTGCTTACTCATCGAGCTTTCGGTGCTATCGCGCACCAGCTGACGAAAATCTTGGTCGCTTAAGCGCAAGAAGGTGTCGTCTTCGTTGACCGTGCGCCATGGGCCCAAGAGCGAGCCGTCTTCGGCCATATTATCCATTTCTTGGTACAGCGGGACCTCATCTTGGCTTAAGGCTGAGGCCACGGCATCTTCTGTTGGCTCTACCCCCGACTCAATGGCCGCAGCAGCTGGTGATGAAGTGCTTCCTTGGGCTAATTGCGCCACAACGTCGGCTGCCTCTTCAGCGGCTGCCTCTTTATCACTTGCGCCGTTTTGAGTTGCTGCTGCCCCTAAGCCCGGCTCACTCGGCTCAACCACCGTGACGCCCGGCTCGACCTTATCGGCCACCGCCTCAGCGGCCGTTACCGCCGCTGCGTCATGGGCTACCGGCTCTGGCGCTGGAGCGGAGTTAATGGTCGCACCCTTGGTAACCTGCACGCTTTCAGCGGCGCGCTTGACCATCGGGCGGGCCGGCATCGCGGCCGCACCTGGAGGCGAACTTAAGCCCGAGCCCTTGGAGATCTCGTCTTGCTGGATCTGATAGCGGGTCAGCACCGGCATATTCTTGTCTTCGTAGAGCTTCTTCTTTTGCGCAGCGGCAAAGTCGCTTGCGATCGCCACGGTCTCATCTAAGATCGCGTCGTCGAACTCAAAGTCCTCGTCTAAGTCATCGAGATCTGTGATCGTCGGCTCGCCCATCGCCTCAAGGCGGGCGTTAACCGTCTTTAAGCGGTAGGCGTCATCTTCTTCCTTGAGCGCTTTGCGCTCTTCTAAGTTGACCGATAAGACTTTCTTATCCTTGAGCTCGTAGTAGCGCTCGAGGTCAGACTTCATGACCTCAAAGAAGACATTATCGGCACTGCGCACTTGCGACAGGCGGGTCAACTCCGGCACATAGGCGGCGATATTGAGATAGCCCTCATATGGTACCGCGCTGATCTTGTCCCATGGTAGCGCATTAGGCTCGCTCGACTCACCAAACTCGGTATTGTCGACTGTAGTCGGCAGGTAGATGTCTGGGGACACGCCCTTTAACTGAGTGGAGCCGCCATTGATGCGATAGAACTTAGCAATGGTGTAGTGAATCGAACCAAAGTCCGAGTCATTGAAGTCGTAGACGCGCGCCAGCGGCTTGGACTGCTGCACCGTGCCCTTACCAAAGGAGGTATCACCGACCACCAAGGCACGACCATAGTCGCGTAAGGCCGCCGCCATAATCTCCGAGCTCGAGGCTGACAAGCGGTTAATCAGCACCACCAGCGGGCCCTCATAGGAGACCGATGGATCGGTATCAAATTGCGGAATCACGTTGCCGCGCGCATCGCGCACCAGCACGATTGGGCCTTGCTTGATAAAGAGGCCTGAGGACAAGGTCGCCTCAGGGAGCAAGCCACCACCATTGTTGCGCAGATCGACAATCAGAGCGTCAAGCTTGGTGCCGTCTTGCTGGACGCGCTCCAGCTCACGCTTAATGTCTTGGTGCAAGTTGGTGTAGAAGGATTTGATACGCAGTACGCCGATCTTTTTGCAGTCAGGACCAAGCTTGGCAATCGCATCCGCCTTAGCCTTGGCCTCATACTCGGCCCGAGCTTGCTCGGCCGCCGCATCGGCTTGCTTTTGCTCGGCAGCGGTTAAAGCGCGCTCTTCTTGGCTGTCAGACTCTTCCTTCTTGGGCTCACCAATGGTGATGATCGTGCCATCGGCTCCTAAGAACTTAAGCTCGATCTTGGCCTCAGAGTCTTGCAGGCGTACCTTATCGCGGATAATGTCCACGCTAAAGGTGGTCATCTGCGAGCCTTCACCACGCTCGATATCTAAGGTGACCTTGGTGCCCTTTGGACCCTTGATCTTCTTGACCACGTCATTTAAGCGCCAGCCAATGATGTCCTCGTAAGTGCCATCAGCCTGACGCACACCTACGATCTTGTCCTTGGCCTTGAGCTTCTTGCTGCGCTCGGCCGGCGAACCCGGCAGAATCGAGTTAATGACGGTGTACTCATCTTCGGTGGTTAAAACCGCACCGATACCCTCTAAGGACAGATTGAGGTTATCGTTGAAATTCTCCGAGTCATCAGGGCTCAAGTACGAAGTGTGGGGATCGATCGCGGTGGCAAAGCTGTTCTCAAAGATCGAGAACACGTCCTCGGAGGTGGTTTGCGCCAAACGACCTAAGGCCGCATTGTAGCGGCGCAGCAAACGGGACTTAGCCTCTTCTGGCGTCTTATCGGAGAGCAGCTGCAAGATATAGTCATTCTTGAGCTCGACTAACCATTGATGCTGTAAGGCCGCCTCATCGGGCAAGAACTCAGCATCTTTACGGTCGAACTCCACGACATCAGGCGCACTGAGATCTAAGGCATCATTGGTGATCTGGTCGACAAAGAAGGAGTACTTCTTAAAGCGCTTCTTAATCGAGTTATTGAAAATCTCGTAAGGATAGCTTAAGTCGCACAGCACCAAGGCGCGGATAATACGCTCACGATTTTGGTAAATCGCGTCGACTTCGCCCTGAGTAAAGAGGCTCTTGTTGTAGTCAATGAGGTAAAGCAGTTGCTTGATAACCTTATCAGCAAAGGCATCATTGACGTCGATAGCCTTATAGTGCGCGCGGAAAAAGCTATTAGCCGTACGAGTACAAGACGTCTGGTGGATTCCTTCCGGCTCGAGCTCAGGGAGCTCTTCGTAGGTCGGAATCGATAATTTGGCTTGAGCGGTGACTGCGAACAGTACCGCGCTCAGCCCCAGCGCAAGGTGAGAAAATTTAAGCACAGCTAACGCTTCCCCGGTTCTGATTCCACACAGCAATCAGAAACTAAAAATGAAATCCCAGTGCACCAAACCACAGCCCTAAGCCTAGGCCTATGCACCAAATTTATCATTATAAGCTTAGCGTAGGCATCTTAGCGCACGCTTAGCCGCAAAGTGCAAAAAAGCCTCAAGCAACGCCCCAGTTTAGCCCAGACATTGCCCCTTTTAGCCCCAGCTTGGCCCCTGCTGAGCCTTGGGCCCCTACTGAGCCCCGCTGGCCTAGGTCCTGGGCCCCTGCTGGCCCCGTGCGGCTCTTTTTTTTTCCGTGGCCCTGCCTGTTTTTTCTCGCGCTCTAGACACGCCTAAGGCGTTATTCCCGCAGACCCTCCTCAAGCACTCAGGAGGGCCTTAAAAAACAACGCCTTGCACGCAAGAAAAAACAGCAGCGCTAGCTAACTAAGCTTGAGGTGCTGCTGGAGCAGCTGGACCGTGGTTACGTGGGCCACGGTTACGCTGGTTCGCGCCCCCGCGATTGTCCGAGCCCCCGCGCCCTTCGGCGCCACCGCGATTATCGCGGCGTGGGCCACGGTTTTGGCCTTGTGGGCGACCGCCATTAAATGGGCGCTTGCCTTGACCTGGACGGCTGTTACCGCCCTCGCTCAAAAAGACCTGATTTAATGGGATGCTAAAGGACAGGCCATTGGCCATAGTGACGCTGACGTTAGCACCGCGTGCGGCCTCAGAAACCGTAGCCTGGACATAGTTGCTGCGGTTTGAGGAGACAAAGACGCGACGACCCACGCGAATATCACTCTCCTTGGCTGGGATATAGCGGCGCTGTGGACGATTGTTCGGACGACCACGCCCGGCCTCAGGACGACCACGACTTGGGCGACCATTGCCCTTAGCCTCGCCTTGGCCCTTAGCGCTTGAGCGGCCCTGCTGTGGCTTTTGCTTCTTTGGCTTAGGTGGGCGACGCTTAGCGTTAATCTCGCTAAAGCGGCTGCGCGCGTACTCGGCGTGCTCAGCGGTAACAGGCTCGATCTCGTTGCCGTTTAAGTCGATACGCATAGCGCCTTCACGCACGGCGTAGAAGTAGCGCAGACGGGTCGTGTAGATACGAACTGCCGCACGAACCTTCGAGATCGACAGACCCTCGATGTCGGCAATCAAAGGCTTTAAGTCCTCTAAGATGCCAACCTTCAAAGGCTTACAGTCACCTTCCTTGATAAAGGCCTTAGGGAAGTGCTGATATAACAGCTCCAGCGCTTCCTTGACATGCTCTTGGTGGGTGCCGGTTTCGCTTTCAGCCTTAGCCTCAGCCGCAGGTGCAGCCGCCGGAGCAGCCGTTTCCGTAGGAGCCGCAGCCCCAGATTCTGGGGTGGTAGTGATCGGATCAACTACTTGCTCATTAGTTTCCACTAAAATTTTCTCCAAATCGTTAGACGACTAGCCTAAGGGCCCAGCTCAGCTGGCCCTGACACATCATGCTAGTCGCTGCCTAATCGCTTAAGTCACAGGTGGTGTTGACACCATAACCGTCCCAATGCGCCCAAGGGGCTGACGCCCCGCGCTGGATTAGGCTTCATCGGCAGGACATAATCCTGCTCAAATTGTCATTGTAGCAAAATGCACGTTACACGCCACGCCAGAACTCAGCTAAAAACAACCATTGAGCGTATCTGAGCACGTGACATCAAAATTTTGACAAGCAGCGCCCCGATGCTCAGTCAAAATTCCACGATCCCAGCTCAGCCACCAAAATTGGGCCTTAAGCTGTAACAATTTTGCTTTTGCCCCTTGCACCAAGAAAAACCGCCGGTGCGCCCAAAAAATTAGCAATTTGACCCAGCTTGAGGCGCACAACGGCATAAGTGATGCTCGCGGGCAGAGGTTATCCCCCAATGCAAGGACGAGCTATGTCATTAAAGCACTTGATCTGGGCTGGCGCCGCTATGGCGCTAAGCGCCACTGCCGCTGAGGTCGAAACTCCCTATTACCAGCTCGATTTGGGCGACACTTGGTACGAGCAAGTGCAAGAAGAGAAAAATGGCGCCTTAGTCGCGATCTACGCCAACAACGTCAACGCTGATATCTTAACCATTGCAGTAGTCCCCAACTCGCCCTTAAATGCCAAGCAAACCGGCACCAAGGCCATTGCCAACTTGGCCGCGAAAAATGGCAGCGCTGAGCCCTTAACTCACGAGCGCAACTACTATCGCACCAATATCGAGGTGCAAGGCTACAGTGGCCGCTACTACTTTAGTGAAAAAGACGGCACGGTCGCCAGTATCAACATCATGAACGCCCGTGGCGAAAAAGACTTTACAGAGTCCCTCAAGCTCATAGAGCGCATCGACTCCAAGGTCAAAGGCCTCTTCCCAGAACTCTAAGAGGCGCCCGCGCCCCCAAGCCTTCCCCGCCGCCTCCTTGCCCCGAACAGCCCTGGCTTGCTGAAAAAACTAGCTTGCTCGGGCCATACCTTGCTTGCTCCAGCAAAACCAAGCCATGCTCTGCGCCCAGCGCCGCCCGTAGGCGGCGTGAGTCATTAGAACAAGTAGTTGAGCTGGCCGTTGATCATATAGTCCTCGGCATGGAGTGAGCCGTTGTAACCCACATTGAGCACAGCGCTAAACTTGCCGGAATTGTGCTTGAGCGCAATGCCGGTAGTGACCGAGTAGGTGAAGTTGTCAATGACCTGGGTGCAGTAGTTAAAGTCGGCCCCACTGACTCCATCAAAGCGCGTGCGCGAGTACATATCGGTATCGCCGAAGTTAGCGCTGATGGTGAGGTCAAAGGCAGGCCGCAGCTGCCACTGATCCGTGATAAAGTCACGCGCAAAGGACACGCCCAGTGGTACGCTCCACATATTCATGTCCTGCATGCTGTTCTCAGCCACCTTGGTGCCGTCGATCGCAACTTCGTAATCGTTGAGGGCAACGCGGTGATAGCGCAAGCTTAAGTGTGGCGTGATCTCAACTTGGCTCTTGAGCGCCTGCAAGGTAACCTGTGCGCCGACTCCGACATTCCAATTGGAGCTGTCGGTCGAGCTCGTCATCATATTCCAATCGGCCACGCCCGCCCAGGCTGACAGATCGTTATTGACCTCAGCATAGCTTAAGTTGGCTACCAGCTTGACGTTGCGCCCCAGATCGAGACCTGCAAAGACACCTAAGCTATAGAAGCTCATGTCATTGCTGATGCCTTGACCGGCGTTTTTACCTTGAGCATCGCCCGCGCCGACGCTGAACATCGCGCCAAAGCGCAGTCCCTCCAGCCCCGTGCCCGCGAGCAGGCGGCTGTTGCCATCCTCGTAGTGGTCAAGACCTAAGATCGCGCCATAGAGCTCGATATCCGAGCCATACTCACGCCCTTGGGCATCGTAATCCTTAGCCTTGTAGTTACGGTAGATCGGATTGAGCCACAGGGAATTGCGCTCTAAGCTGCTGGCGCGGGCAATGCCCGAGGTGAGCTCCATATTGGCGCCCTTGCCAAAGCCCAAACGCAGATTCATGGCATCAACCGAGCTGGCCGAAACCAACTGCACGCCTTGGACCGCACCGCCAAAGTTGGCCATGCGCGCTACCTGGTCGATCGCCTCGTAGTTGTTAGAACCTAAGGCATCACGTAAGAACTGGAAGCCCGCTGAGCGTACCTGGATCTTGACGCCATTGCTTGGACGCAAGGAGGTGGAAATATCGCTGCTCGCCGAGCCCGACGAACCACCGGCGGAGCCCGCGCCACTGTCTAAATCACCAACCGCTGCTAAGTCGCCGCCTTCAGAGCTCGTCTGCGCGCCCGTAGAGCTATCAGCTGCGGCATCAGTGCCAGTCAGGCTATCGCTGATGGTGCTATTGGCCAAGCTGTTATCAAGCCCATCATTGCTTGGCGTAGTTGGGCTTGGCGTCGTCACCACCGCGCCATTGGTCGTGCTATCGCTGCTGTCGTTAGCTAAGCCTGCATCGTTGCTTGGCGGCAGTACATCGCTTGGCCCATCGATGATGGCATTGGTATCACCCGGCAGCGTATTGTTAGTAAGCCCGCCATTGGTGGTGCCATTAGGGTCACCGGTGACCAGATCACCCAGCCCACTGCTATCGCCCGTGCTTTGGTCGTTGACAATCGAGTCAAGCGAGCCCATCTGCGAGCGCTCATAGGTGCCAATGAAGGATGAGTCAGGACTCATGATGTTCATCACGGCATCATAAGTTGGATCAGAGAGCTTACGTAAGATCTGACGCGAGTTCGGGGCTAACTTGAAGTCAAAGTCGACCTTGCCTTGCAACTGAGCGCTGCTGGTAATCGTGCCGCGATAGAGGCCGTTTTCGGTGGCCACATTGATGCGATCACCGTCCTTGAGCTTAACCTCAGTACCAAAGATCGTCCCCAGCTCGTGCGCATTCGTCATGGCAGGTACTAAGAGGTAGCCGCCATTAGAGGCTACGGTCTTACCCGACATATCGACAAAGACCGAGCGCTCCTGCGCCGCTGCCGCGCCTAAAGCGCGCGCCGTCACCTGCATGCCGCCGCGTGGGCCTAAATAAACACTGTTCGTGCCCTGAAGCTCACGCTGCAACACCTGCTGGCTCTCAGGCCCCACAATGAGCTTGTATGGACCAAGCTCAATGCCAGCGCGGTCGATATAAGCAAGCGAGGAGACCTTGGCGCTCTGGGTACCCGACAAGAGGTTGAGCGGTACCTCCGGGCTCTGCGGCGCGGCATAAGGCACCGTAGTCGGCACCGTAGCATCATGAGGCACGGCCGCGTCAAGCAGCGCATCATCAGCCATGACACGGGCCTGAGCCTGAGCAAAGCCTGCGGCATCCTCGGTTACACCCAAAGCTGCATTCTGCCCGACCACGACATTACCCGAGAGCTTGAGGGTCGAGGCCCCTAAGTTGGCAGTCTGGAAGGTCGCACGCTCGCCTTCAGGTGCGGCCAGCCACAAGAGGCCGCCCTGCAAGTCAAGATTCTGCGTGACGACATTGGTAACAACCGGTGAGGCACTTGCCTTAGCTGCATTTGGTTTTAGCGCCGGAGCGGCAGGCTCTTGCGCCTCAACCTCAACTTGCTGATGGCCTACAGCCAGAACGCTGTTGATACCGCTTAACTTAATCGTGTCGGCGTAAACTGAAGTACCCTGGTGCAGCGCCATCTGATGGGCGAGCACAGTCCCAACCTCGACCTCGGAGGCTGCTACTTGAGCCGTGCCTGCAACCTTAGTTAAATCTAAGTGCTTGAGCTGCAGCTTAGAGTCGCGCACGCTAAAGGAGCCTTCGTCGCTAACCTGGAGGCTCTCCAGATGTAAGGCCGAGCTTAAGCTTTCAAACTGCTTAGCCTTAATCTCCTTAGCTTTAAGTTCACTATCCTTGAGATTAAGTGACTCAACCTTAACGTCAGCTGGGGCTAAACCGTCAGGGTTAACCACCATCAGCTCCACGCCGTTTAAGTTCACGGTGCCCTTACCGGTAAGCGAACCGATCTTGCCCGAGCTCTTAAGATTCAGAGTCGAACCCGCGCCCAGCTCAATGCCCACCATTTGGCCTTGGCTCGTGGCAGCGATCGGTGCTAAGCCCTCATCTTGTGGCATTAAGCCAGCGTCTTGCTGCGGTAAAGTGCCCGGTTGCGGCAAGCTACCAGACTGCGGCAAGCTATCCGTTTGGGACACGGTACCTGTTTGCGGCAAGGTGCCCGTTAAATCCAGAGTTTGTCCCGCGCTCACCGCCACTTGCTTGGTGTCAGGTTCAGCTTCGAGCGCTTGCCATGATCCCGCGAGCTGATCGCCCGACGCTACTCCAGTGAGCACTTGGTCACTTACCGGAACCGTAAGCTGCTCTGAGCTCAAGCCCCCGGCACTAGCCTCGAACAAATCAGTGACATCAACTCGCCCACTGCCATTTAACGGCAAGGCGATATCGGCACCATTGATCGCTAACAGACCGGTGTGGTCATCGCGCGTGAGCACGACCGCTGGACGCTTGGTATCTTGGGTGATCGCAACCGTGTCCTCGCCCAAGGACGAGACATCGAGCATCACGGTGGTATTTTGCGCCAGCACAAACTTCACAGCGTCGACCTGAGACGTGACCTGTTGCGCCCCAGCACTGCGATAAGTCAGCGCGAGGTAATCGTGATTGGTATCGTCTGAAACCTCTAGATCGACCCGGTGGTTCTCTGCGTAAGGAGCGGTAAAGACACTAGGCAGCGCACGAGATGTGAGCAAATTAGGGGTAGCTGGGCTGTGATCGGTCACGACCAAGGTCGGGCCTGTGTCCATCACCAAATCAACGGCAAAAGCATCAGCTGAGCCTTGGTTGTGTGCACTCAAGCTCCCTAAATCCAGCACCGCTGGCGCTGCCATCGGGCGCTGGGCACTAGACAGCACGAAGGGATCGCTGGCACTGAGCTGAGGACGGGTCAGCTCCTGCACTTGTAAGTCCACCACCGAACCAGGCACCGGTGCTACCGTCAGACCGTGATCTAACTCAGCAGCACTGGCAAAGCGTAGCTTATCTTGAGCACTCCACTCCTTTTCTTGCGGCAAAATGGAGCTAACCTGAGGCTGGGCTTGCTCTGGGAACTGATAGTCGTGCACCGAAGTGGCTACCACCGGCTGAGGCAGGCTCGGCTCAAAGTTCGGAGCCGAGCGCCCCAGCTTTAAGATGCCAGGCTCGTCGAGCTCACCTAAGGCGGACACATCGACGACTAAGTCGGCGCTCAGTTCATCCCCTAAACTTAAGTCATAAGCGCTCAAAGCCTGGCTAGCTAAAGCCAAGGTTCCATCAGCTTCCACGCAGATCGCACGGGTCACACCATCAATACTCAGCGCACTACCCGCAATGAGCTCTACTACCGTACCCGGCTGGATTTGAAGCTCATAAGCGCCCGTGACTACGCTATAGCGATGCTCTTGCGCGCTATTAGGACGTAAGAGCATGACCGCGCCTTGGTAGTCAGTCAGGGTAATGGTGCCATCAACGCCCACAGCGACCGTAGTCACCGCAGCATTAGTCTGAGCATCACCTGCACCGGAAGTGGCATCACTCACCCTGGTAAAGGTATCACTCACATTTAAAGCGCTATCACTCGCACCTAAAGTGGCATCACTCACTACAGGTACGGCTGATCCTGCCTGAGCGGCATCACGCGCTAAAGCATTAAAAACTGAAGCACCGAAAAATAAATGATTCGCCCAAGAGCCTGCGGACAGGACATTGGCGTTGAGATCACGATCGTGGCTTAAAGGCGAGCCATCTTGGGCTAAATCAAAGAATTTAGCCGGGGCATCTGCATCAAAGCCGTAAGGACGACGCGTAAAGGTCGGAACGTGGACTACCGGACTACCCGGTTCCACCTGAATATAAGCACTAGCGCAGTCAGCAGCGGGCTGATAAGAGGCAGCATCAGCGGTCGTCTCAGCCACTGGCTGAGCCGCGATCGAAGCTGGAGGCACCATCGGCGTTGCCGCCACCGCACTCGTCAGTGCGACGGTCGCGACGCTCGTCCATGCGCTGCCGCTGCGCAGGGCGCGATAAAAGATCGCGCGATAGTGGGCCTGTAAAAAAGTTAAAGCATGATTCGTTTGTTTCATCTAAGGTGATGCGCTGAAACCAACAACCATTGAAAAATAAAAGATAAAGCCAATTAAGAGCGCAGCCTCCGTCCAGTAAGGCCTAGCGCCCAGTGTCTGCCACCAAATTGCGCCGTGAGTTGGGCCCAATCGGGGCATCATTCCACTCAGCCTAAACAAACATTGTAGCAGCTTAGGGGTGGTATCTTGAGCCATAGACTAGCAAAAGCCAGAAAATATCCCAAGCCTCACCACAAATTTGCGTCCTATCTCGCAACTTTAACTACCAGACCACTTATTCTGTACGGGCTCACGCACCGATCTCGATCTCCTCTTTCTACCCGCCGCTCTCACTGCCAAGCAAGCTTGCTCCCGTAGGAGAGCGCGCCCCCAGCGCTCTGGATCCACGGTGATCTGGATCCACAATGATCTGACTTCACAACGCAATGGATCCACAGTGATCTGAAGCCACAACGATCTCGATCCACGATGATCTCGCTCCAAGGTGATCTGGCCTCTACGGTGATCACACTCTTGTTGTTCCCAGCTTCAGCCACCCTCTTTTTCAGCTCCGTGCGTCTTTACTGAAATGCCAGTTTGGCCCGTTACGCAATGTTACAATTTCATCCCGCCTCATGCGCTATTTTTATGCAACTTTTACCCTTTTACTGTTGCAGTATTGCAACAACGATTATTACATAAATACAACATGCCAAATAGTGCCATACTAGGACATCACGCGATAAACGCCTTATATATGCGCTTTGTGTAAAATTTTTCTTAAGTTGGCAAAGCGGTTGCTCTATAGGGATCAAATTGCAAAGAGCGCTGGGTGCTCCTGAGCTCAAGCTCAGACAACTCACAAAGACGTTAGGGCCTATGACCTAACGCTATCTGGTACCAGCGCTAATCTCCGCTCACATTTGCATTAAGAGGATTGGATAATATGTCGCGTTTCTCGGTACGCATGGCCGATAGCATTATCGCTCATAAGGTTACCTTAACTGACCACTACGGCTATGAGTACGGTATGACCTTAGAGGGCATCTTAGACGTCTATCATGCCACCCAGGACAAGAAGTACTTAGACTTCGTTATCACCACCATGGATACCTTTGTCAACCAAGACGGTACCGTCAATGGCTATCGCATGGATGAGTACAACATCGATCACTTAAATAACGGCAAGGTCATGCTCAAGCTCTATGACATCACCGGTCAAGAGCGCTACAAGATCGCCGCTGCTCACCTCTACGAGCAAACCAAGACCCACCCACGCACCAGCGAGGGTATCTTCTGGCACAAGGCCATCTACCCACACCAGGTTTGGTGCGATGGCTTATACATGGGCGCTGCCTTTATGGCCGCTTACGTCAGCCGCTTCGGCACCGAGAGCGACTTTGACGACATCGTAGCTCAGTTCACCAAGTCCTACCCACACCTCAAGGACGAGCAAACTGGCCTGCTCTACCACGCCTGGGATGAGAGCAAGAGCATGTACTGGGCTAATAAGGAAACCGGCTTATCCGAGCACTTCTGGGGCCGCGCTATGGGCTGGTACGTCATGGCTTTAGCTGACGTCATTGAGCTCATGCCACAAAGCCACGCTGGCCGCGCTCAACTCATTACCATTCTGCACGACTGCTTAATGGCCTTAATCAAGGTCCAAGATCCTGAGGCTAAGGTTTGGTACCAAATCCTGAACCTCAAGGGCAAGAAGCAAAACTACCTTGAGGCCTCTGCCTCCTGCATGATCACCGCTGCCTTATTCAAGGCTATGCGTTTAGGCGTTTTAAGCGAGAGCGAGGCTAAGGCCGCAGCTCAGGGCGCTTACCAAGGCCTGTTAGATGAGTTTATTTTGGAGTGCCACGACGGCTACCTCAACTTAAACAAGATCTGCTACGTCGCCGGCTTAGGTGGTAAGACCTACCGTGATGGCTCCTACGCTTACTACATGAGCGAGCCAATCATCAGCAACGAGCCAAAAGGCTTAGGCCCATTCATCTTCGCCAGCATCGAGTCGGAGCGCTGCGCTCAGTAATCCTATTTCCCCAAGCTGCGTCCGGCGTTTGCTCTAACGGCGGATGCGGCAAGAACCCTACGCCGCAGTGCGGCAACACTGTGGCGACTATCATTGTCTGTTAGCCTGAATTTTTGAGGTTTGTCATCTATGTCGCAAGATGTAAGCGCAACTGGAGCTGTCAAGGCAGCCCCAAAGGAGCGCCGCATTACCATAATGAACATTATTGGTTATGCGTCGGTTAACTTCTTAGGTGGTGGCTCCACCGTGTTAATTTCCGCATGGCTGATGTTCTTTTACACCACCATGTGCGGCCTCTCGGCAATTTCGGCCTCGGTTATCTTCACCGTCGCCCGTATCGCTGATGCTCTGTTAAATCCAGTAATGGGCTTCATTACTGATAACTTCTACAAGACTGCCTTAGGCCGTCGCTTTGGTCGCCGCCGCTTCTTCATTCTCTTAGGCATCCCATCGATCCTGATCGTATTCCCTGCGATGTGGGTTCCAGGCATGAACCTCGCCTACTACTTCGCAGTTAACCTCCTGTACGAAATGGTCTTCACCATGGTTATCGTATCGTGCGTCTCGCTGCCAGCTGAGATGACCCGTCGTGCCGAGGATAAGACCAAGCTGACCGGTGGCAAGCAAGTTTGCGGTATTGTCGCTTCGACCATTGCTGCCTTCATTCCAGGCTTAATGTTCCAAATCTACGGCGAGAATGACACTACTGCCTTCTTCATGACTGGCGTTGTTTACGGCATCATGATGGCTGTCTCCTTAGTCGTTGTTTGGATGTTCACCTACGAGAAGCCACTGTCTGAGATTCACACCAGCGCTAACACCAGCAGCTTAGGCAACATCATGATGTCGATCTTCACCGATGTTAAGGCTGCTCTGCACTTACGTGCTTACCGCTTACACTGCGTGATCTTAGCGATGGGCTGTATCTACAAGAACTTAGCTACCGGTATCTTCACCTACTTCGTAGTTTCGGTACTGTTCTTAGCTCAGCAAGACGCCGCTTGGGTTTTAGGCATCACCCAGATGACCTCCTTTGCCGGTCTGTTCTTATGCATCTACCTGTGCTTACGCTTCGGTGCCCCTAAGACCTTCATGATCTTCTCGGTTATCGTCGCCATTGGCTGCTTAGGCTACTACGGCTTAACCTACATGAACGGCCAAGCTTCGCAGGTTTATGTCTTAGCTGGTGTCGCCATTATCGCCTTTGCCGGTCGTGCAGGTATCGACTACATCCCTGTATTCCAATTACCATTCATGGCTGACATTGATGAGATCGTTCACGGTGAGCGTCGTGAGGGTATCTTCGTAGGTGTTAACACCCTGTTCTCGCGTGCTGCCACCGGTATCGAAGCTTTTGCAATTGGTTTAGGCTTAGCCGCCTTCGGTTACACCAAGGGCACCACTGAGCAAAGCGAGTTCACCCAGTTTGGCATAATGTTAATTGCCGTTATCGTTCCTCTCGTCTTCTTAGGCATTGGCTGGCTTGCTGCAATGCGCCTCAAGCTCAACAAGGAAAATCACAAGAAGGTTTGCCTTGAGGTTCAACGCTTAAAGGAAGGCGGCAAGAAGGAAGATGTTGATCCAGAGGTCAAGTCTATCGTTGAGAGCTTAACCGGCTACAAGTACGAAGACTGCTGGACTTTACACAAGCAAGCTGATTAACAGCATAGCTTTACTGTAGCTCAGGGCATGGCCTGAGCCACCACCCACGCAAAACGTGGCTTTCGCGGGGCGCCCTTGAGACAAGGCAAGGCCCGCCCCGCCCTAAGACGAGCAACGTTGCTGAAAGCACATAAAACGCAATCATTGCTCACTCAATCATGGCTCAGTGCAGTCATTGCCTGCACCGCCCTATGTCTTGGGCTCTGAGCTTTTGCCGTGCCATTCCCCACACACACCAGTGGTACCAAAAAGCTCAGAGCCGAGGGCATAGCTCTCGATTCTCTATCATCACACAACAACATCACCAACCAGCAATGATAGTCACAGGCTGTATCCATCACAAACAGCCGCCAAAAGCCCTGGGTCACCACACCTGGGGCTTTTTATTTGCGCGCTCCCCAAACCAGCCATCAGCTTCAGACCGCACTCCAAAGGACTCAATCAGCGCCCGCCCCTATCTAAGAGCGCCCCAGACACCTTTGCTCAGTGAGCTCGCGCATGTCAGCACGCAAAGACAGACGCAGCTTTGGGTGCTCGGAGCAAATGCCCAAAACGTCGACTGCCGCAGGACGCTCGCGCTACCACCGGGCGGCGTGTGAGCAGTGATCTTAAGAGGCGCTTGAGAGATCACTCGATCTGAGATCGATCATCGGCAGCTGAGGTGTGCGCGCCGTGAGCGCGGCTCAAGCTTAACCGCGCTTGCCGCTGTGCCCAGTGCAGTTACGTCCCTCAGCTCAGGCACGCTCTATGGCACCGCTGAGAGGCGCGCCATTTGAGGCTCCAGTGTGAATGGAGTGGCTTGCCCAAACAACAAGGGCGCGCCCCAAGACGCAGCTTGTTGCTGCTTCCCAAGACGCGCCCTTGTGAGCACTAGGTTAGATTAAGCGCTTGCTTGCCTATTAGGCGCTTTCTTCTTGCTTGGTCTTCTTACGCGCAGCTGAAGCTTGAGCGGCAGTTAAGCTCGTTAACTGGAGGCGCGACTCAAGTAAGGATTGGATAATGAAGGTGTAGTGCAGGAGCACGGTTAAAGCAGTCAGGCGACGGGTCGAAGTCTGGGTGACAAAACGCGAGACCGAACCTTGCTTGCGCAGGTGTGCCGAAGTGCACTCCGTACCAAAGTCGCAGTGGTAAATGTCGTAGATCTGCTTCATGGTGAGCTCAGGGCGCTTAGCACCGCTCGAGCCATTGGAGACCGCTAAGACGTAGTAGAGCTCAGAATCGACCGCACTCTTGATCTTAACTGGATCCATAGCGATATCGAAGACACCACGCATGAACTGAGGCTGTGGAATGGCACCACGAGCAGGACGACCGACCGAGCTAAAGCCCGTGACCTCACCCCATTGCTTTAAGGTGTAGCGGCACCAACGAGCCTTGCTGAAGATACGGGCGGCTACCGCCTCGACATCCTCACGGGTTGCGCCTAATGGCAAGATAATCTTGTTTTGGCGCTGCAGGCGGGCCTGCTCACGACGAGCAAAATCAAGGCAGTAGGAGCTGTAGGTCATACGCAGCTCTTTGGCGTTGATGAACAGTAAGCTGAAGTCCTGACCATTGATCTGAGTGGAACCAGCCCAAGCACCGGAAATGGTGTAAACCGGCAGTACCTTGGTGGTAGCGCGAGCCTGCTCGTAGTTAACAATGGAGTTGGTGACCTCAAAGCGCTGGAACTGCAGCTCATTGTTAACAAAGCGCTCCTTGATCTCACGGACCTTAGGGTCGGTATCAGGCAGACGCATAATCACCTTGAGGTGGTGACGACCGCAGATAGCTGCAACCTCATCGATCGATAAGGTCTCAACGGCCAGATGCTCGTAGTCAGCATTGACCTCTTTTAACTCTTCGATGCTTGGTAAGGTGTAAGGGTCGCTTGGGGAGTTGCCTAAGAAGACATTCTCCACCGGTACGGCACCGTGCTCACGGGCCATACGGGCACGCTTGCGCTCATCCTCAGCGTCGATAACCTCTTCCACCTCGGCATCGACCATGTCATCAGTAGCTTCCAGATCACCTTCAAAGTCACCGTCGAGCTCTTCATTCTCATTGGCGGCATTGAGCAGGAGACCACTATCGGTGACCGTGACGCTTAAAGCTTGGTTCTTACCGCGACGGCGTGGCATCAACTCCTTGCGCTCTTCTGGACGGACTACTTGCAGGCCATTGGCACCTACTAATAAAGGCAAGTAATCGAGGTTCTCAAAGAGCTCCTTTAAGTCGTGACGACGTAAGGCAAAGAAGTCGAGGTAGCCTTGGATACGCTTAGCGCTGATCTTCAGGAAGCTTAAGTCGTGGGCCAGCTTCTGCTCTTCCTCGGTCAGCTCCTGACCTTGGGTTAACTTGTCGATCAAGGAATCGACCAGATTGAGCTCAGATAAGGCACGTGGAGCGATCGTGGCTAAGAATGGAGCAATACCGAACTTCACGATACGCATCATGGCATCTTGGATCACATCACGATTGATGTGATGTGCTGCCGCCTGGCCCATCTCCGAGTACATGCGCTGAGGCAGCATCTCCACGAAGTCGCCAATACGGTTCCAAGAACGGCCCAGGTCATCGCACAGATAGTGCAAAACCATGATGGTGACAGCGTCACCAAAGAGGACGTAGGCCATGTTCTTGCGCTTGGTACTAAGCTGGTTGAGGTGCGAGCGTAACTGTACTTGCGTACAGACACGATCGACTAACTCGATACCGGTACTATCTGTTAAAACCCCTGTCAGCTTAATACGACCCATGGTTATGACCTCAGGTTGAAGATATCCAATAATGACCTTAGGACTCAATAACTTGCCCTTCCGCAAGTTATCAGAGCCCCAATTGGGTCTTGAACACAACGCAAATCAAGGAGCGACGAGACTCCCCTTCAAGACCCACAAAAGTCATGCAAACGAAAGTTAGTGCCACCAACAACAGTGGAAAGAGCACGCTGTACTAGTATGTCAGTCTGCGATCAAACTGTCTCAAGCGTGCCGCTCTTAGCGCTCACTAACTTTATGACCAAAAGAGAATAAGACCTCGGACCACGCCTCGATAAAGGCCGTAAACATCGCTTTCACAGCATTTTGTGGGCATGCTCACAAAGTCAGCGGCCGCTTATTATAACGCAAAGTTCCCAAATGTCAGCGGTCTTTATAAAATCCGATGAATATCCCCTTTTGCGCCTCACCTGAAAATCCCTATCATCTGATGGTATAGATACCAAAGCTCATTCTTGTCAAGCCAAAATCACAGGTTTGTCCACCTTAAACGCTATCCCAACCAAGCTGATGCGACCTCCTTAACCTGATACTCCACAAAACCACAGTCGAGCGCAGGAACTGCCTCCTGGGCACCTCTATACCGCAAAAACCTCATATAAAAGCGGTTTATCTCAAAATCAACTTCACCTCAAAATTGAGATCATAGATATTAATTTGCATCTTATCAAAAAAAAATTTAAAACGCGCTAAGCCGCACCAGATAAGGCCTGGCACGTAATTTAGTCCTCAAAACAGCCAAAAGTGTGACCGCAATCGCACTTTATTACAAGAACCGTATAAATACGGGCTTTGGAGCCACTAAACCCACCTTTTTCTTAAGCAATGAGCCCTGAGGCCAAAAAACGGACCTCGTAAATTTGTAATCAGGTAAAGCCTTTGACTCAGTTCAAAGGCTTTGTTGTTTCGGGAGCCTGCGCGCGCCCAGTCACCGTACCGGTGAGGCAACACGTGACGGCGCAGCGCGCCATCACCTCTATTACCCACCACACTATTTTCGGAGTTCATATGGAACACCTGCTTTTACAACATCTAAACGTTGCCGCTCATGAACAGCATTACTTCACCCCAGCACCGACCAGTGCTTTCCTGGCCACGCATCAGGACTTAGCTGTAAGCTCGCGTGGCGAGCAGCACTTAGCCGCTGAGCGCGCATCTGCCGCCCGCGCCCGCTTGGCGCAAGCTGCGCAAGCTGCGCAAGTGCGTGCCACGCAGCAGGCCTATCTGCGCAACCAAAAGCAAGACTTTACGGCTTGGCATGCTCAGATGCCGCTTAACACCAATACCGCAAAAGTCGCTCTGAGTGCCCAGCCTGAACAGAATGAGGGCTCCTCGTCCCACTTACAGCTCAAGCCTGAGCTGAGTGCTAAGCTCAGCACCTTCCCACCTAAGGCCGCTCAGATCACATGCGCTTGCAAGTGCCTGCGCTCACACCCAATTGCCCTGGTAGCACCAGAGCAACAAGCCCTGGCTCATCAACGTACTAGAACCGAGCAGCTGAGCTGCGACTACCAGGCCTTGGTACTCACTTACCTCAAGCCTGCCGAGCGTCCTGCCTTCTACAATATGTGCCTGAGCAGCGTCACCGACCTCAATGGCTTAACCAACCATCAGCTCATTGAACAAGCTGCCGCCCACTATGCGCCTCTCACTTTACGGGCCTGGGCTCATCAGTTCACCGGCGCACCTGAGGATTAGCTGACCCGTGCCTGGAATCTTGCCGACCTCAGCCATTTTGAGTGCTGTGACTATGAGCTGCCGCAGCAACCCAAGGCCTACGACGTTAAGCGCACCTGCTTAGGCTTAAACGAGCGCGCCCAGTGCGTAACCTTAGAGGCCCAACAGGCGATCAACGACCTGAGCCTTAGCATCAGTCGCATGCAACCACGTCACTTAGGTCCTGCTCTGACCAAGATCAACCCGCTCTTGAGGCTTGATGGTGTTGGCTTCATCCAAGGCTTAGCGCAATTAGGCCGCTTTATTGCGCAGCACTACCCGCTGGTGCCGCTGATGGCTCCCGGCATCACCACAACTGATGCCACCAATCAGGCCGAGCAGGTAAAGGATTACCTCAAGTCCACTGAGCTTAAGCTTAAGGCTAAACTGCGCAAGCAGGCTGAGCGCAACGACGCACAGTTCCAAGCAGAGCTTGAGCAAGCTGAGCAGCAGGCCAACGCTCTTGCCTCAAAGTCCGATCTCCACGATCCAGATGATCAAGGCGGCAGTTCAGGCTCCAACGATTCAGGTTCAGCCCCAAATGACTCTGGCACCATGCCTGATGCCAGCGGCAGCTCAGAGGACATCGCAGCGGCCAGCTCGACCAATAACGCAGCAGATCAAGGAGATCACGATTGGTTTGTGCCGATTTTGCCTGAGTCGCCCTTTGCTTCAAGCTCAGCGCCTGCAAACACCACCGATCTCAGCGATCACTCTTGGTTCGTGCCAATTCTGCCGGTCACCGACTTTGGCTTGAGTGCCGCGCCTCAGAGCGAAGTTGATCAAGATAGCACCACAGACACTGAGCCTGAGGTAACGCACGCAGACAGCACTCACGATTGGTTCGTGCCGGTTTTGCCTGAGTCGACTTTTGCTTCAAGCACAGCGCCCGCAAACGCCGCCGATCTCAGCGATCACTCTTGGTTCGTGCCAATTCTGCCGGTCACTGACTTTGGCTTGAGCGCAGCTCCCAAGGTCAACGAAGACGAAGTCGTTAAGACCTATCAGCAACTTGATCTGGTGCCGCTTGTACCTGAGCTGTGCTACCTGCATCAGCTGCCGGTAACGCAGCCTGAAAAGCTCCCTGACGTCCCAGCCTTCTTAGCTGAATACGCTCAGCTCAAGCGTGCGGATGCTCACCCTGAGCGCTGGGAGGCGACTTTCCCACAGCTATACGGCGATAAAACCGATTATGGCTACGTCGATCTGGTGCAGCCTAAATTAGTCAATACCCTCGATCCTAAGTGTTGGCACGGCGCCAGCGCCGGGGTACTGCCGCATACCTTCGTACTGCCTCAGGCTATTAGCACGCGTGATGACCAGGGTGTGCCGCAAGCTCTCGTGCTCAACTTGCTCACCCAAGAGCAAGCGACCTCGGCTACGCTCCTTAACACCTCCAGTGAGTCTGACTTTGTGCAGCTGAGCGACGCAGGCTATTTGACCTTGAGCTGCACCCAGCAGATATTGGAGCAATTCCGGTGCGACTGGCTCAACAACAATGATGGTGCGGGTTTTAGCGTCAGCACGGATCCAAGCGCCCCTGAGTATTTGGACTACAGTCTCGATGACTGTCACGGCATCGGAGCAAGTCCGGCGGAATTGTCTGGCAGCTGCTACGAGCCACTGCCTTACGATACGTTGCGCATCGAGCAAATGGCCGTAGAAAACACCAGCACTACCCCCGCCTATCCTTACGGCAAAGTTGCGCAAACCGGACTTGCCCCTTACTGCAATGCCCTCAGCTATCTTAAGGAGCAGCACCAGCAAACGGGGCGCCGCTCTGATGCCATTAAGATCAGCATGCTGGAGCAGCAGCTGCGCGATACCGCCACGCACCTGCGCTGGTATGCCGACCGCCGCTTAAACTTCGAGTACAGCTGCGCCATGGTTAACCAGGACCTAGCCGCCAGCGGCCGTCAGGTCAGCTATGACCTTCACGACTGTGACTGGGTCGCCAATGCCGCGCAATTCAATTTCTTAATGCAAGCGCGCTGCGCCGAAGGACAAGTACGCCAAGACCTCGCCACGCTCAAGAGCATGTGCACGGGCGTGCCCCAATTTCGCGCCGAACTTGACCGCCACGAGGGCTTAGGCGCCCTCTATGCGGAGGCTCAAAGCAAGCAGCTTTCCTTAGGGGCTACCGCCTTTGACTTCTCTGCTTTACCTCAGCTGCCGCACGGTAAGCTGCCACCGTTCTTAACGGCGGCCGATAGCTGCCGCTTGCTGCAAAACCGCGCCCACTAAGCGCGCCAGCGTGTCAGGCCCGCAGGTAGTAAAAAGGCCCCAGCATCTCTGCTGAGGCCTTGGTTCAACATTAGGAGTCCAGCCGCGTGGGCTGTACGATTATGACTAAACCGTTACGATACGCAGCGAATCGGTGTGACCGGATTGACCCATGGCAACGCCAAAGGCCACCACAAACTTGTCACCGGAGCTGGCCAAGCCATGCTCTTGCAGATAGCGCTTGATCACTTCCATTAACTCATCGCGGTTTGGATAAGCTAAATTATCAAAGAGGAATGGGAATACGCCACGATACATGCCCATCCAACGTACCGCCTGCTCACTGCGCGAGAAAGCGAAAATTGGTAAGCCCGAGCGGTAACGGGACATTAACAGTGGTAACTGACCGCTATCGGTAAAGGCAATTAAACCGTGAATGCCCTCTAAGTGGTTGGCTGCGAACATTGCTGATACCGCAATAGTCTCCTCAGCGGTAGCGAAGGTGCGATCAGCACGATAGCCCGACTTCTTAACCTCGGCCTCAGCACCATAGCAGACTTGCGACATGGCACGGACCGTCTCCACTGGGTAATCACCAGCGGCAGTCTCAGCCGACAGCATAACCGCATCGGTACCGTCTAAGACCGCATTGGAAACGTCCATAACCTCAGCACGGGTTGGCATTGGGCTCTTGATCATGCTCTCCATCATCTGGGTCGCAGTGATCACAGCACGATCTAAACCACGGGCGAAATTAATGAGGCGCTTTTGGACCGACATTAAGTTGGCATCACCAATCTCAACACCTAAGTCACCACGAGCGACCATGACCACATCCGAGGCCATTACGATATCGCGCATTGCCTCTTCGGAGGCAACGGCCTCAGCACGCTCAACCTTGGCGACGATGTGGGCATTGGAGCCAGCCTCACGCAGTAAGCGGCGGGCTTCTTGTAAATCTTGGCCCGAGCGTGGGAAGGAAACGGCGATGTAATCGACGCCTAACTCGGCGGCGTGGATGATATCCTGCTTATCCTTAACGGTTAAGGCTGGAGCAGACAGACCACCACCTTGCTTATTGATGCCCTTATTGTTGGAGAGCGGACCGGCCACAATCACAGTGGTGAAGATGCGATTGCCTTCGATCTTGGTGACAGCCAGCTGAATACGACCGTCGTCTAACAACAGGATGTCGCCTGGCTTAACGTCATGTGGCAGCTCTTGATAGGTCAGACCAACCGACTCTTGGGTACCGGCATCTAATGGCAAATCAGCGTCTAAGACAAAGATATCACCGTGCTTTAATAAGATTGGGCCATCCTTGAACTTGCCGATACGGATCTTAGGGCCTTGTAAGTCACCCATGATCGCTACCGGCATATCGAGCTTAGCCGAGGCTTCGCGCACCATCTGAACGCGCTTTTGGTGATCCTCAAAGGTACCATGAGAGAAATTTAAACGTACCACGTTGGCACCGGCACGAATCAGCTCCTCCAGTACCCCCGGACGATCCGTGGCTGGACCTAAAGTGGTTACGATCTTAGTTCTACGCTTTCTAGTTGGCATGTTGCGTTCCTACCGATAGCACCCCACGCAGGTGCGCACTGCTACCTGCTATCACAAAACCTGTGGTCACAAGCGTGACCTAATTGTGTCATTGTAGTGAGCCCTTATAGCTAGAGCAAGAAAACGTAGTCCCACTATTGCCGCACATCACAAACCACACAAAGATCGCCCACTGACGCTCCGTCATGGGGCAAAAGCCTTAGCCGAAAACAAAACGCCCCGTACACCACAGAACATCGAAAGTTCTGGGCATGCGGGGCGTTTTTAGCAACTGTTACTTTTTAAGAACAGTTACTTAAATTCTTTTAGAGTGGGCAGCCAATACGACGAGCTACTTCCTCGTAGCCCTCGATGACGTCACCTAAACCCTGACGGAAGCGATCCTTATCGAGCTTCTTGCGGGTTTCCTTGTCCCACAGACGGCAGCCATCAGGCGAGAACTCGTCGCCTAAGTAGAGCTTGCCCTCGAATAAACCGAACTCAAGCTTGTAATCAACTAAGATTAAGCCAGCCTTGTCAAAGAGCTCCTTTAAGACCTCGTTGATCTTATAGGACAGAGCCTTCATCTCGTCGATTTGCTCTTGGGTGCCCCAACCAAAGGCAATGATGTGGGAATCATTGACCATTGGATCGTGCAGAGCGTCGTCTTTGTAGAAGAATTCAAAGGTAGGTGGGTTGAGGTCGGTGCCCTCAGCTACGCCTAAGCGCTTGCAGATCGAGCCAGCAGCGACGTTACGAACGACGCACTCAACTGGCAGCATCTTCAGCTTCTTGACTAAGCACTCGCGATCGGAGAGTAACTCCTCAACGTGAACAGGAACACCCGCCTCTTCTAACTTCTTCATAATGAAGAAATTGAAGCGGTTGTTGGTGCGACCCTTGCGCTCTAATTGCTCGATGATCTTGCCATCAAAAGCGGAGGTGTCATCACGGAAGTACATGATGTAGTGATTTGGATCATCAGTCTCGTAAACCGACTTGGCCTTGCCGCGGTAGAGTTCCTGCTTCTTTTCCATCTTCGTGCCCTACGAAATAAGATTAAAACTGGGGTCAGAGAATTCACTTCAGCTCCCGCACCAGCCCCTACCTCTGTTGCAAGGGCTGCGATCCGGTGGTAACCATCGTTACTGTGGCTGAACTCTGTACCTCTTGAGCGATGCGGATTTTAATCTTCTTCGATAAATTTAGCAAGATAGGCCGCACCTTCGCGCTTATAAATGGCAAATTCCTTTTGCAGCGCTTGGGCAAAACCAGCGTAGAGACCTGCGACCTTGGTCGTTGGCAGCGGCTTGTCATCCTCATCGTAGAAGGTGATCACAGTGTTGTCACCGGCCACTGCTAAACGAATGATATAGCTGCCGCTCTCCAGGCCAAATGGCTCAACTCCTAAGTCACGATAGTACTCAGGATCTTCCTCATTGACCTCGACATTGTAGCTCGAGCGCGAGATCGAGTACTCGTCGATAGTAAAGGAGTATTGCTCTAAGAGGCCACGCAATACGTTCCAAGTCGAGCTGTATGGAGCCTGCACGATCAGAGCGTCTTGGTCATTGTTGTCACGCGAAAGCAAGACTTGGATCGTATCTGGAATCTCTTCCTTGGCTTGCGACTGGAGCATCATTGCCTTGATGATGCTATTGCCCATACCTACCGCAAAGCTGCTCTTTTGACGCAGATTTAAGCGCTCGCCAATGAGCTCACCCTCAGAGGTCAAGGAGCTCGAGGTGATCAGAGCGATGTAGTAGCCCACTTGACCGGACATCGAGTGGCCAACCTGAATCTTGTAGGTTTGGCTGTAGCGTGGGGCCTCAAACTGTAAGGAAACAGTATCGTAAGGCTCGCCATAAGCGTTGTAGTCAAACGCAGCGGTATCAAGGATTAAACGCTCGGTATCGGCATTGGCGATCGGGATCTCCATAAAGTTTAAGGAGGCCGTTAATAAGTCCCAAGCATCCTTTTCGCTCTGGACGCCAAACTGGTTGTAAGGCATAAACCACAGGACCGCGTCTTGGTCGGAATTAGTAACCTCAACGCCCATCTCCGAAACCTGAGCGACCACCGGAGGGCGCACATCCATATTGCCACCGACCATGGTACGGCTTTCCTTAGTGACCGCAACCTCAGGCACAGTAAAGCTCGTATCGGTATAAGGCTGACCTAAGCTTGCTGGAACCTGTAATGGATCGACATACTCTTGGGCAAAGGTATGGTCGTAGTAACCCGTTGGCTCCTTCTTTTGGGAGTCATTGGTATCCATGAGGTAATCGTACGTGTCACTTACTGCGCTGCAGGCGCTCAGCGCAAGCGCACCAGTGCCCAATGCCAGGGCTACGGCTAAGGAAGATAACTTGAGGTTTGACAATCTAATAACTCCTAAAACCTAAGTGACAGCGTAGGCCGCATTGACTAATGCTCTCATACCAGCATTAACTAATGCTCTCATGCCAGTATTGACTGAGCTTTCAAGCCCGCATTGACTAATGCTCTCATGCCAGTATTGACTGAGCTCACAAGCCAGTAGCGACAGGGCTTTCAGCTTACCTATTCTAAAACATTGCGCCAAGACCCGCCACAGCAACAGACCACCGCACGGGGTGTAAGTTCCCGCAGTTTGCCTGGCCTCAGGTCACGGGCCTAGCTTGCGACCAGGTACCAGCTTGTGTCCCAAGGGCTAAGCCCAGCAAGTGCGGTGGCTAAAAACGCACACGCCCCAGTACCTTGGGCATTTAGCCTGGGGCACTGAGGCGTGGCGTCAGCTCAGCTTAGTCTTACTCAGCCATACCTGGACGAATCAGAGGCTTCTTTAAGTAATTAAAGAGGTTCTCTGCGACCATGTTTAAGACTTCCTTGATCGAGCTTAACTCAGGGTCATACTGATTGATGAAGACTGGCTCACAATCAGGCTCGTAGTAGCAGACCGACGAGAAGACGGCATCGACGTCCGTCTCCGATAAGGTCAGCGAGCAACGGAAATCAACAAAGCGCTCGACACCGGCTTGGGCCAGTAATGGATCGCGCATGATCTTATGGAAGTTGATGACCGACATGCTGCGATCATCTAAGAAGATGTGATCTGGACGCACACCTACACGCACCCAGTGCTCAGCCTTGTCAAATGCGCGCTCAAGTGGGGAGTCGGAGTGGAAGATAAATGGTACTTCGTAATCCGAGCCAGGTGGCGGAGTCAGCGGATCGTTGCTCTTCTCGAAATCATCATTATCAGACATGGATATCTCCTTGACGCGCTTAAGCCTGAGCCTTCTTGGTCTCGCGCAAAGCGACCGTTAAGTTAAAGACTGGGTGGCCTTCCGTTGAGTACTTGCTGTCGACGCAGAAATAGCCTTCGCGCTCAAACTGGAAGCTATCGCCCACCTTAGCTTGCGCTAAGGAGGCTTCTAAGGCAGCATGCTCAATCACCTCAACCGAGTTCTTGTCCACACAAGCTAAGAAATCCTCGGCGGCACCTGGGTTTGGTACCGTGAACAGGCGCTGGTAGAGCATGACCTTGCCATCAAAGTAATTGTTGGCATCAACAAAGTGGATGACGCCCTTGGCCTTGTAACCCTCGACATCGCAGCCGACCGAATTTGGAATGGCCTCGACGTGGACGCAGGTGACCTTACCGTTCTCATCCTTATCGCAGGAGGTGGCCTTGACGATATAGCCATGGCGCAGACGAACTAAGCCGCCTAACTTCAGGCGCTTGTACTGCTTGTTGGCCTCCTCGCGGAAGTCGGCCTCGTCGATGTACAGCTCCTTGGAGAAGGAAACCTCACGCGTGCCCAGCTCTGGCTTATCAGGGTGATTTGGCACGGTAAAGGAGGTTGCGGTGACCCCCTCAGCCCCGTAATTGTCGATCACGAGCTTTAAAGGATGGAGTACAGCCATCGCACGTGGGGCATTGGCATTTAAGTCCTCGCGGATGCAAGACTCCAAAGCCGTCATCTCCACCGTGTTCTCTTGCTTGGTAACACCGATACGGCGGCAGAACTCGCGGATCGAAGCTGGGGTATAGCCACGACGGCGCAGGCCCGAGATCGTGGTTAAACGAGGGTCATCCCAACCATCGACATAGCCCTCATTGACCAAGAGATTGAGCTTGCGCTTAGAGGTGATCGAGTACTCTAAGTTCAAGCGGCTCATCTCGTACTGATGTGGGTGGCAATCAATCGAGATATGCTCTAACACCCAATCGTAGAGACGGCGGTTATCTTGGAACTCCAAGGTGCAGATGGAGTGGGTGATGTGCTCGATGGCGTCTGAGATGCAGTGCGTAAAGTCGTACATCGGGTAGATGCACCACTTATCACCGGTGAGGGCGTGAGTGGCGTAGCGTACACGATAAATGACCGGATCACGCATGCAGATGAAAGGCGAAGCCATATCGATCTTGGCACGCAAGCAGGCCTTACCTTCCTCAAACTCGCCATTCTTCATCTTCTCAAAGAGGGCGCGATTTTCCTCGACCGAGCGATCACGGTATGGGCTGTTCTTGCCTGGCTCCTTTAAGGTACCGCGATACTCACGGATCTCATCTGGGGTAAGCTCGTCGACGTAGGCTAAGCCCTTATCAATCAGCTCTAAAGCAAAGTGATAGAGTTGATCGAAGTAATCGGATGAGTGGCGCACCTCGCCGGACCACTGAAAGCCCAGCCACTGCACGTCGCGCTTAATCGAATTGATGTACTCCATATCCTCTTTAACAGGATTAGTGTCATCAAAGCGCAGATTGCAGGTACCCTGGTAGTCACGGGCCAGGCCAAAGTTTAAGCAAATGCTCTTAGCGTGGCCAATGTGTAAGTAGCCATTTGGCTCAGGAGGGAAGCGGGTTGCGACATGATCGTGACGGCCAGACTTGAGGTCCTCATCGATGATGTCTGTAATAAAGTTGCGTGGAATTTTCTCGACCGAATCCATCGCGCTCTCCAATCTAAAACACAAGCCCCACTATGCAATTAGCTGGACTCAATCATCTCGCGCTACTAAGCGCCGCTTTAAGCACAGTTAATTGCAGCGTGGGGGCTTCCAAACTGCGGCCGCCCCATCGTCAAGTCCGACCTAGGAGGCCCTGACCGGTGGGCGGGGCATTTTAGCGCAAAATCCGACTTTTGTCGGGTTCCAAAGACACAAAATGCGCCCGAGGCGCCGTCAATCTCACGCGATTTTAGCAAAGCCCGCCCCTAAGTTCAAAGCTCTCAGAAACCTCCCCACGCTTTTTGGCGCTTTTCTCGCCATTTTCGCGGTAAATAGGCTACAATAAGCCGCACTTTTTTGAGCTAAGCCGAGAGGTTGGTTGCGTCCTGCCACCTCCACCCTGAGTTCGTTGAGGGACTAAAGATAATGAGCTTTGAATCTGAAAAGCAATTTAACGACTTTCAACACTTTGCCCGTGGCATCCGTCGCTCGGGCGAGTTCTCGATTCGTGAAAGTGGCATTTTAGAGCAATGCGGCACCGCAATGATGGAGCTGCACTTAGGCCAGCGCAAGCCAGCTGATGAGACCGAGAAGGTCTTCTTAGAGCAGTTACACTCTGACGACGTGATCACCGATCCATATGCCAAGATCTTCAAGAAGTATCTGCAAGTGATCCAGCCACGCCGTCTGCACCGTCTGTGCACCGTCGGCGCCGACGATGAAATGAGCGGCGGCGATTTTTCCGGTGGTGGCGACGAGGGCTCCATCGAGTAAAAAGCTCTAGCTTTCATAAAAGAAAGGCCGCAGTCCTCAGGACTGCGGCCTTTCTTTTGGCTTCAACGTTCGTTAAGGTAATCTAACCGATCCCAGCAAGTCGGCTCTCCTGATGCCACAAACGTGCTATAGGCTGTGGATAAGGGAAAGCACTAGACGTCCTAACGGTTTATCGCCCTCTCCTTTGCGCGAAGGGCTGATATAAGTTATCGCAAACCTGCCGTTGTAATTAAGATCGAGCTCAACACTATCGCCGCCATGGATATTAGGCGCAATATCCGCTGCTGCCTGAAACTTAACGCGCAGCACATACTGCAACTCTTGCCAAGAAATTGTCAAAATCTTATTTTGGGCAAGGTACGCCTGAAGACGCCTTAAATAGTCGTTAAAGCCTGCATTGCCCATATCAGGTGGCTCTACCGCCGCAATTGAGGAGGTGTTCTCGCCCGTCAGATTAAAGCGCGAGCGTCCTTTTAGGGCAGCATTTAGAGCATCAACTAGCTTACTGCTCAGCTGCTGGTCGAGATTGCTTTTGCTGACGCGCACTTTGGAGTAACAGTCATTACCGCCATAGTACACTTGCAAGACCAGGCTCTTACCTTCACGCGCATCTGAGATACTGAGCTGCTCTTGGTAATCAGGCGAAGCTAAGTGGCTAACCTGTAAATGAGCATAGGACAGCTGACAGCACTGTTCAGCACAAAACGATACCAGCTGCTCAGCTGGGGAGCTTGCTATATCGCTCCTCTGCGCTATAGGTGCAGAAGCAGCATTCCGCAGAGGCGAGGCTACTTCTTCGGCACAGTTAATTGGTGCGACTGCAGCATCACCTTGATAAAAGTACGGCTCAGGCTGTGTAACATTACTGCGAAGACTAGAATCTGGCTGGGCGTGTAAGCGCGCAGCGGATTGGTCCCTGTGTGGCTCAGGCGGCTCCGCATAAGGCGAAACCTGTGGCTCCCAGCTTTGCTCAGGCGGCTCCGCATAAGGCGGAACCGGTGGCTCCCAGTTTGGCTCATACGGCTCCACATAAGGCGGAGCCGGTGGCTCCCAGTTTTGCTCAGACGGATCCGCATAAGGCGGAGCTGGTGGCTCCCAGTTTTGCTCAGACGGATCCGCATAAGGCGGAGCTGGTGGCTCCCAGTTTTGCTCAGACGGATCTACATAAGGCGGAACAGGTGGCTCCCATCTTCGCTCACGCGTCTGTGCAAAAGGTGGAACGTATTGGTCCCAGTTTGCCCCATGAGACTGAGCAAAAGGAGGAACGGATTGGTCCCAGGTTGGTTCATGCTGCTCATCTAAACTCGAATTTATACGTGAAACTATATTGGAAGCTGTTTTATTCCAGTCTGACTCATACTGATCACTTAAACTCGGTACAGGCTGTCCTCGATCAGGCTCACGTAAAATGTTTAAACTCTGTGCTTGTGGGGTATTGGAGGTGATGGCAGGTAACTCTGTTGCATTGAACTTAAAGGTGCTAGCTATCTTAAGCTTGCTTGCTACCTTGCGTTCACGATAATTAATCAGAGTCAAATGGGACTTGGCACGGGTAATCGCAGTATAGAGCCAGCGGAAGTTCTGCTCATTGGCACCAGTTGAGCCATTGCAGTCAACAAAGACATGCTGCCATTCACTACCCTGAGCTTTGTGGCAGGTTAAGGCATAGCCAAAATGCACTTGGACGGCATTGAAATAAGGATCGTCTTTTAATTTTGATATAAACTCATTGCTACCACGCTTTACCCCATCGTGACGCTTTATAAAGTCAACATACAGTGCCCGTTGTTCGTCATGGCTGATAGAGCGTTCAGGCGAATACAGAGCATTGGTCAGCAACAGCACCTTTTTGATAACCCATTTATTATCGGAGGCACTGTACAACAACTCCACCGGCAAGAATTTGAGCGTGACCTCAATCCAATTAGAGTCACTCTCCTTCAACCCAAGTTTCCGCTGCTCTGCTTTGCTCTGACGCAGATGGATAGTACGAGTGATCAGAGCAGTAGGATCAAACTGCCCCAGCAGCACCAACTGACCGTTGTAAAGATAATGTAGGTAGTTGTTGCGTAAAACCAAGAGCAAATCGCCAACTTGCAAGTCCAATGGATGCTCGACTGGCATCTGATCGTAGTTTCCGGCGTACACCCCCTGAAGACCTGAATCTGAGGCGTAATAAGGTAGATTAAACAAGTAATGGCGAATATATAGGTTGTACCCCAAGGCAAGCTGATTAGAGTAACAAACCATAGAAACTTGGGGCATACGCTGCTGTGCCAGCTCTGCCTTATAGCGGTGGGCCAGATCCTGCACCAAAGAATCATGCGAGGCAGCTGTATCAACCTCACCATACTTGAAGGTAAAGGCCAGTTCTTGATAGAAGTTGTTTTGCAGCCCTTGGCGCAATTTCAATGAGTTCTGCAAAATTGCGCTCTGAGCCTGCTGGCGCACAATCGAGCGGAGCTCATCTTCTACCACAGCATAACCAAAATGTTTTTTGAGGTACTGAGCACTGAGTGCCGGAGAAATTTTACTGCCCACCGGAGGTAATTGAGCGGCGTCGCCAACGAAGATAACCTTACGTCCTGGGTACTTCTCAAGTTGCAAAAAAGTAAAGATATCGCTTAGCAGCTTACCCGAACCGCAAATGTAATCATCATCATCCATCACCTCATCAGAAATCATCGAGCTTTCATCAACCAGCATCACAAGGCAGCTCGGTTGGTCAGTCTTAATGCTTCCTACGACAATCGTATCGTTTTCATCTTCACGGCCCAGCGTACTCCCTTTCGCCTCGTGATGAGCCCAATCACTAGTCACGTTAAAATCATAGATGGTTTGGTGGATAGTAAAGGCCGCAACGTCGAGCTTGTCTCTTAATACATTTGCCGCTTTACCGGTAGGCGCACAGCAGCAAGACTGCCACTCAAGCGCACTAAGGTAGCGCACGATACCTCCGAGCAAAAAAGTTTTACCGGTACCAGCGTAACCCTTGAGCAAAAACACCTGCTGCTCACTGCTAAAAAACTGCCATAGTTCCTCGACTACGCGCTCTTGATCTGGGCTGAGCTCACAGGAATAAAAATTTCTCAGTGCCAGCTGACTTGCGGCATTCTTTTTTTGTTGCGCTTCCACGACCACATTTTGTAGTTGCAAGGCTGAATTGCTCGTCTCAGAGGTCCAATTGACATTGCCCATACTTTATCCCACCTAAATCCTATTAATCCTCGTCACTACGTACATAGTTAAGCGCCTCAGGCAAAGGATCTTTGTTAGTCGGATAAGCCGCATCCAAGCAAATGCTGGCCACAAAGCCTGAGCGCGGCTGCGCCCCAAGACGCGACTCAAAGACTGCACCGGGCTTAAGCGGCAGTTCACTACGCTCTGAGCCCTTTTTGATGGTCAGCAGATTAAAAGGCAGAGTGCCATGAATCTCACGGTTATAGCGGAAGTGATATTTATGAGCATCATTGTCAACCTTAGTGATCACTAAGGCACGCAGCGGCACCAAATCCCATGACTCAGCTTGCTCTGAGCTCCGCAGGCGCAACTGCCGCACCACAAAGCGCGGTGCACCTTTACTATCAAATCCATCGCGTTCCACACGCGCTTCCAAAGGTACCCCTAACGGCAACTTACGCAAACTTGGCTCTTCATTAATAGAGATCTTAAGCGGCAACTCATAGCCAGGATATTTAACCAAAATCGTACGGCGCTTTCGTTCATCTCCTTTACCAGAGTCTGCTTTATTGGAGTTTTTAGGCTTTTGGGTAAAAGCTTGCCCCAAATTAGCGTGATACCACGACAGTTCTGAGTACAGCTCTGCCGAGGCCTCACTGGCGAGGGTCTCTATAAGAGTCTGGGCCGCATCTTCAGGTGATGCGTCCTGAGCTTGAGCCTTATCATCACTAGAGACAGGGCCAATCCAAATCCGTGCCCGGCTCGCACGCGGTGCCCATGGTATATCCTTCGTGGCCTCATCTTTAAGAAATTGCGCTACGCTGCTATAGCCACATTGCTTAAAAACCCAGGCTGCTTGCACGTAAAGTGAAGGTAGAACCGAGCTCTGAGGGTGACACATAATCGCTTGCGCAAAGCACTGCGCCCCTTTTTGTATCAACGAGTTATCAGCTATACCACCCTGCTTAGCATAGCTTTTAGCCAAAGAGCTCCACATCCAGTACTCAGTACTCTTTTGCTGCACCAAAGAACGATACAGAGAAGAAGCCTCGTCGTAGCGTTGCGTCCAATAGAGGAGTTGAGCTTGGTAATAGTCGAGCCAAATGCGATTATTGGACTGATCATAGGAGCGGTATTTGCTAATTGCTGCAATCAGATAATTGGCCAGCTCACCCTGCTCGGGCGTCAAATCAATGCGCTCCCCGCCCTGAGCTTTCTTGTTGCTCATCTTGATCTGGTTGATCTCAAACTTCGCCACATGACGCAGCAGCCCGATCACCAGAGGGTCATATTCTTTGCCGTCTTCACTAAGTTTGCTATATAGATCTTCGTTTTGGAGGGTATTGAGCACATCCATGTGCTTGAGCCACAACCAGGCATTGAAATCGTAGCCACCGTAAAAGTGCTGGCCACCTTTTTCTTTCTGGGGATCATTTTGGTCATTGATCCCTTTACAGATATTGCTAAGTTGGACAAACATTAAGGAATGCAAAAGGCCCGGCTGTGGCTCAGGACAGCATTGCAGATAAAGACCAAAGAGCTGTTCAATCTGTTTGAGTTGCACGCGTGGAGAGGCGATCTCTTCTTTTATGCATCGGTAGATACACCATCCAACGCTATTTAGAGCAGCTTCAGGGAGCGGCCCCCAGGCCATAGCTTCTTGATATAGTGCTAGCGCCTGACGATTGTTCTTGCTATTGGCGGCATCCTTAGCCTGCTGCAAGAGCGCAACTTGCTGCGGCGGCCTCAAGTGCTCTTCACGCAAGTTCTGCAACGATTTCAGCGCTTTGAGAATGTGCTGATCAAAACTATTAGTTGTTGACAAAACTTCATCAAAGCTCTTATGGTTGCGGGCCTCAGAGCTATCGCGCATAAGCATTTGCATGCGCTGTTCAAAGAGCGCGCACCATGCCTCATCCTGCGCGAAATTACTGTGATCTTGCCAACAGAGCTTGGACAAGCAATGGATGTAGCATTTCCAAAAATCAAGCTCATTGCGATAGGTGGCTTCATATTGCTCGAGCAAACTCAGCGCTGCTGCCACCTGTCCTTGCTTAGCTTGAGCGTAAGCATCCTTGGTAAGTCTCCTGATTGGGCTTTCAGGTTCATATGAGCCACCTGGCGCTCCAAATTGCCTGCCATAACCTGAATAAGGGGAGTTCAAGCGCGCATGTTTCTGAAACCACACCATAACTGTCACCTTGCAGCTTCTGAGTTTAGACGGCTAAAATCGCAGCGGATCTTAGTACACTGACTAAGTATTTAGGACTCAGATCCTGAAATAGGCTTCACGCAATGACAAGCAAACGAGAACCGCTATCAACAAGAGCGCTCAAGCAGTTACGCCCTGCCTACAGGCAATAGGATCGGAATCCTGTATAGGTACAATCATAACGCATTTTTAGCCGCAAATAATTGGAGTTTCTTAGCAGCACAGCTCAGGTTAAGAGCACAGCGCAATTGACCGGGGTATTGACCCAAACGACTCTCGCTAAGACTTAGCCCGAGTCATCAATTGCAGTGAGCCTTCTGTAATGACTTTTAGGCTAGAAAATGCCTTCGCACGAGGTGCCCATCAAGGTGCAGGTGTCGCTCATCAGCGTGTTGATCGCGATCGTGAAATTGCCCATGAAGGCATTGAGACTGATCATGAGCACGAACATGCCCACGATTAAGGCGATGGCAAAGCCCATCGAGAAGACGTTGAGCTGCGGTGCGGCGCGGGTCATAACACCGAAGGTGAAGTTAACCACAAGCAAGGTGCAGATCGCGGCAAAGGCGGTCGACAGGGCACATTGGAACATAGTCGCGCCAAAGAAGATGATGGCTTCAAGCCCCGGTGGGGTAAAGGCGCCGGGCGCAATGGGGATAGTCTCAAAACTCAACAGCAAGAGCCGAATAAAGACTAAATGGCCGTCGACGGCAAAGAACACCAAGGTACACAGCACGGTAAAGAACTGGCCGATAATTGGCGCATTGGTGCCTGAGACCGGGTCAACTAAGGAGGCAAAGCCTAAACCAGTCTGCATCGCCACCGCTTGGCCTGCCAGCACAAAGCACTGCGCCAAGTACTGGGTCATAAAGCCGATACCGGCGCCAATCACCACCTGCGAAATCGTGGTGACAATGCCTAAGACCGAAAAGGACTGAATGTCAGTGCGCACCGCCGGGATATTAGGCAAAAAGCACACGGTGATCGTGAGCGCGAGCAAGGCGCGTACACGCGTCGGCACTGAGCCTGCGCTAAAGACCATAAACGCCATGAGGAAGCCGCCCACGCGGCACAACGGCCACATGATCGAATCAATCGAATTGAGCATGAACGGCTCAAGGAAATTGATACCCATGACGTCAATCCCTCTTTAGGCGATCACCGAGGGGATGGAATGCACCAGCTCAAAGAAAAATTCCATCAGCTTGGTCAAGCCCCAATGCGCGCCCCACATCAAGCCTAAAACGGTGATGAGAAGACGCGGCAAGAACGACAAGGTCTGCTCGTTAATCGAAGTGGCCGCTTGGAACACGGACACCATCAAGCCCACACACAGCGAGGGCAGAATGGATGCAGACACTAGGATCGCCACTAAGCCTAAGGCCGAGCGCACCACCTCAACAAAAACCTCTGGCCCCATCGATGCCTCCCTAATAAAACTATGCCCTACGTGGGCCCACTTATGCCCTGCGCGGTTAATCCCTACCGGGCACCCCTATCCCCTACGCGGGCACTCCAATACCGTAGGACGCCACTAAGGTACCCATAATCAAGGTCCAGCCGTCGACCAACACGAAGAGCATCAGCTTGAACGGCAAGGACACGATCATAGGCGAGAGCATCATCATACCCATAGCCATGAGGATGGATGCGACCACCAAGTCAATGATGAGGAACGGCAAGAAAAGCATAAAGCCGATTTGGAACGCGGTCTTAAGCTCGGAGACCACGAAGGCCGGAATCAGGACATGCAGTGGCACTTCCTCGACGGTGCTGACATGGACATCGGCATACTCCATAAAGGCGTTTAAGTCCGACATACGTGTCTGCTCGCGCATGAACTGATGCAGCGGGCGTTGGCCGATTTCGATCGCTTCACGGGCTTGGATCTCGTCATTAGCGTACGGGACAATGGCCTCATTGTAGATGCGATTTAAGGTCGGGGTCATGATGTACAAGGTCATAAAGAGCGCCAGGCCAATTAAGATTTGATTGGATGGCGAGCTCTGTAAACCCAGCGCCTGACGCAAAATCGCCAAGACCACCACGATACGCACAAAGGAGGTCGTCATAATGATAATCGACGGCAAGAAGGTCAAAAGCGTCATGAGCATGACCACTTGCAGCGAAATCGAATAGTCCTGGGTGCCGTCAGGGTTCGTCTTAACGGTAAAGGCAGTCATATCGAGATCGGCAGCGTACGCAGCCGACGACGACCAGTACAAAATAAATCCCGAGATGAGCGCAAGGAGCAGCGAACCGACAAAGAGGCGTTTTAGCCCCGCAAGGTGCGCGCGCGCCTCGTCTCGACTCAGGTTGCTATAAAACATTCTCTTTCCTCACAAATCGGTCATTTACCCACTAGAGCGCAAGCCAAGTTCGCGCCAAATTACACCAAGCTAGAGCTAGTTGGCATCGCTGCGCTTATCTTTAGCGCTCTCAGACGGAATTTCTTCAGGGGTCGTGCCCTTAGTCAAACCCTCAGGCAGCGGCGGCAAGGTCTCACTATCATCAGGAGCAAGCTCAGTGTCGGCCACCCACGGCGTGTTCTTAAGCGCCTCAATTACCTCGGCGGTGTTAGCCTGTGCCGCACTAGTGCTACCCACTGACGCACCCCTAGGGCTGCCCGCAGGCGCTGTCCCATGGTCTGGCGCCGCTGTGTCCATCAAGCCCGCCGCTTGCGCCGCCTGAGTGGTGCGGTCATAAGCCTGCGCAAAAACCTCGCTAAAGGCCGCGTTGCCCGCAGCAGCGCCAGTAGCAGCGCTACCTGACGCCGAGGCCTTTTGCTCTTGCATATAAGCCATGAACTGCGCGGCAAAGCGGTCAAATTCCGCGCGCGTGTAAGGCGCCGTCGGCTTAGCCTCCGGCTCGTCAGGCTCTTCGGGCTCGGTTAAATCCATCAGGAAATTTACGTTATTGGCAGTTACACCCAAGAGGATATGGCGCTTTCCTACTTGCAACTGCACCACGCGCTCTTTTGGGCCGACCGCCATTTGTGCCTCCAAGCACATGGGGCCAACTGAGCGCTGCACCAGGCGCGACTTCTTAAGCAGGAAGGCCAAGAGGACGATTACGCCCAAAATGGCGATAGTGGAGAGCAGCCACTTAATGATGCCACCAGCGGTACTGAGGTTATTTTCCGCAAGCGGTCCTGAGCGCTTAGGGCGCTCCTCTGGGCTAAAGCTGGCGAGCGTATCATCAAAGCTCTTGCCTTGCGCCACCGTGGATCCCGGCGCCGCAGCTCCCGCTTGAGCCACAGATGTGCTCTGAGCCGCAGGTGTGTCTTCAGCAGCTGCTTGCGCCGAGTCAGACTCTGGTGGAGCAGCGGTTTCAGCGTCTTGAGCATCAGCGGCATGAGAGTCAGCAGCTTGCGGCGCAGTAGCTTGCTCAGTAGCTTGCGGCGTAGTAGCAGCTTGCGGCGCAGCGACCTCAAGTGCTGGTGACTTATGGGCGGCAGCCTCAGGTGCTGGCGCCTGATAGGTCGCAGCTGGGGCGATCTCAGGGGCACGTGCCTGAGCTTGCTCTTCGGGGGTAGCAGCCGAAATTAGCTGCGGATCTGGGGCTGATTTTTCCTCGGCGTACCCTGGAGCTAGAGCGGTGGTGCAAATTAAGGTCGCAAGAGCTGACCACAAGGCGATACGAGCGGGCATAGCAAAACGGGCTTATAAAAAACACAAAAGTGCCAGACGATGACGGCTGACACTTTGCGGATTACGCCTGTAGGCTTGATCTTATGCCTGTAAGGCTCAATCTTATTTAAGGATGGTGAAGCGCTATTGCAGCTTCTTGATACGCTCAACCTGGCTGATAACGTCAGTTAAGCGGATACCAAACTTATCATTAACGACCACGACTTCGCCGTGAGCAATCAGAGTGCCATTAACCAATACGTCCAGCGGCTCACCAGCTAAACGCTCCAGCTCAATGACCGAGCCTTGGTTTAACTGTAAGAGGTTGCGGATCGAGATCTTAGCGTGACCTACTTCCATCGTAATGGTAACAGGAATATCTAAGATCGCATCTAACTTCTTACGCTCTTCACGCGACAGCGGGGCTTTGCTCTTGGAAGGATCCTCAAACTGCTCTAAGTCAGCAGTGTTCATGCCTCCATCCATGCCATCGCCATCAGTGCTTGGCAGACCTTGGCTCCAATCGGTGTTATCAATTTCCGACATTTCGGCTTACTCCTACACTCCGGAACCAAGCCGGAGACTTGCTCTAAATTCGCGGCGGGACTATCAGGTACGCTTAGGGGACTGGGCTCAGCCTAGAGCCCCATTTTAGGCGGCCTGATTAGTCGTCATCAAACTCTTCAAAGTCATCGTCATCCTCAATATTGATGCCCGAACCCTTGAGGATCGAGAGATCGCTCTTCATTGAAGGAGGACGCTTGAGGACATCGGAAATCTTGATCGCCAGCTTGTCCTTGGTACGACCTAACTTAGCGTGGTAGCTTGGCAGATCTTCGATGTAGACGAGGAGGTTCTCAGGCATCTCGACATTCAAGACATCGCCTGCCTTAAGATCCATCACTTGGCCTAAGCTTAAGACGAGATCTAACATCTTAACGCGCATATCAACCTGCACGTCCATGACCTCTTCGCGTAAGGCCTTGTTCCAGCGTACGTCCGTGTCGCCCTTATCTGACTGGACACCGGCGTCTAACAGCTCGCGGATTGGCTCGATCATCGAGTATGGGAAGGCGATGTGCATATCGCCACCACCACCGTCGAGGTCGATGTGGAATTGGTTAACTACCAGCATCTCCGAAGGGCTAACGATATTAGCCATCGCTGGGTTAACTTCACTGTCGAGGTACTCAAACTCGACGTCCATTACTGGAGCCCAAGCTTCCTTATAGTCCTCAAAGACCATCTTCAGAAGCTTTTGAATAATACGACGCTCGGTTGGGGTGAACTCACGGCCTTCGATCTTGGCACGGAAACGACCCTCACCACCGAAGAAGTTCTCAACCAAGATGAAGACTAAACGCGCCTCTAAGGTTACCAGAGCGGTACCCTTGAGTGGACGGAAGCGCACCATGTTCAGTGAGGTTGGCACGTACAGGGTCTGCACGTACTCACCAAACTTCATCATTTTGACGCCGATCCAAGTAACTTCGGCCGAGTGACGCATCATGTTGAAGAGACTGATGCGCATATGACGCGCAAAACGCTCATCAACCAGCTCCAAGGTTGGCATACGTCCACGGACGATACGCTCCTGGGAGCCAAAATCAAACGGTTTTACGCCTTGGCCGTCGGGGTTGAAGTCTTGGGTGTCTTCAGTCTCGTCGTTGCCATGCAGCAGCGCGTCGATTTCATCCTGTGTTAAGAACTCAGTCATAACAAGTCGTGTCCTTTAGCTTCTGCCAGCTTACTGCATGACGAAGTTGGTAAATAAAACCTGCTCGACCACTGGATCGTTGATCACACCGGTAAGCTTGGTTCTGATACCATCAAGCAGCAAGCGCTTGAAACGCTCACGACCCGATGGGCTGGCTAAGCTTTCATAATCTTGCTGCGCGCAAATCTCAGAGATAGTGGCGCTGATCAAAGGCAGATGCTTTTGTGCAATCGTAGCGTTTTGTACGCCATGTACCACTAAGGCGACATCAACCTGCACCATATGACCACGGCGATTCTCGCCTGGTAAGTTAAAGGTGAAGGCCGAATCAAAGCGAATGTATTGATCTGCCATTAAGGCTGCGGCATCTTGATCTGCCATGCTCTTTTCACCTGCCACCACAGCGGCATCGCTTCCGGTGAAGGAGCTAAATGGCCACTTGTTGTACAAGTAAGCATAGGTGCCGTAACCGCCCACCGCCAAGATGAATATGAGCACCAAGCCAATCAAGGCAAGAAGCTTACGGCGTGACTTCGACTTAAAGCCACTATCTAAATCATCAGCTTGCTCTGACATCGCTATCTCTCCGTTGCCTACTTGAGCTCAACTACAAAAACGAAAAAAAAGAGAAACTCTTTTAAGTGCCGCTCTAAGCTAGCACATCTAAACCTTAAGATCACGCCTACACGGCGATTACGCCTTCAAAGCGATCACGCCTGTACAGCGATCCCGCCTTGCTGCTAAGTCAAATATTCAGCAAAGGCCTAAGGCTGCCTTATTTTAGCAAAGACTGTGCCCGTACCCCTAAAAACAACACAGCCAAGGGCGATGCCTTGGCCATGGAAATCAAGAACAAACAAAGGTTTAGACCTTAGCGGCGGCGGCCTCCAGCTGCGAGGTTAGGGCCTCTAAGCGGCTCACGGAAGCCGCAGCGGCCTTGCCCGAGCGCGCATTGGTCGTTGAGTTCATAAGCTCAGCATCAGCCGCGCGTGCGCGCAAGGTCATACCTGGTACCGGATGATCGGAGGCGCGCTTAATGCCGCTGGCGGCCAAGGTATTAGCTGGAGCTTGGTTACGCAGGCGCCGAGGTAAGCGGTTAGTCTGAGCACTGTTATGGGCCAAGGCCGCAGCGGTCGTGGTCATGCCCTCAGCAGGCTCGGTTGTGCTAGAAGCCGTGCGCGGGGCTGGCCGTGCGGCCGGACGTGGCGCTTGTTGCGCCAAGAGGGCAGCCTCAGCCGAGCGGCTGTGACCATTTAAGTCCACGCGAATCTCTGGCATTGGGGTCAGGCTGGTACGCTCAATACCAAAATCCTCAGGACCTAAGCCGACCTTCGGGGCAGCCTCAGGTGCGGCCTCAGGCTTAGCGCCCATTGCCGCCAGTAAGTCAGGAGCAGAGCTTGGGTCAATACCAGCATCACGCATGGTGGCCAAGGCGATTTCCTCGAGCTCCTTGGCGCTAACCGAGCCTAAGAGCTCATCGGTGGCTGTCGCACCGCCACGAGCGGCACGCTTAGCCTCCAGCGCGGCAATCTCATCTTCAATCGTCGCCACCTTGAGCTTATCGCGCTGGCGCATGGCATTCTCAGAGAGCTGAGCCACCGTGATATCAGGCAGCACATAGCGCGTAGCCGGGTGAACAAATTCCTCGCCCACTGCTTCCACCGGAGCGGTATTGGCCGGATTAGCTTTATTAGCGGCGGTCTTAGGCGCAGCGCCCGCCCCCTGCGCCCCGGCAGTGGCAGCGGTAGCAGCCGACTTCTTAGCCTTTTGGGCAGCAGAAGCGGCATTAGCCACAGCTTGGGCCGTTTGCGTGGTGTCACGGGTGTAATCATAGACGTTAACGTCCGTGGCAACATTCTGCTTAGCCAAGGTATCACGCAGCTGCGGCAGCGCTTGCTGTAACAGCTCGCGCGTATGCGGATTGGCCGCTTGCAGCGAGACCGCAATAGCGTTGTTGTCGTCGCTCAAGGCGATGGAAATCTTCATCTTGCCCAGCGAGTTCGGGCTTAACTCGACCGAGAGCTGCTTTAAGTTGCGCGCTGCCATTTGCATGACGCGCTCATGCAGCGCTTGGGCATCTTCAGCGGCATCTCCACTCAAAGCAAAGCGTGTCAGCTCAGGCGGCAGCTCCGGCTCGGCCGTCTCACCTACCTGAGCGGTTGGAGCGCTCTGCGCATTGACCGCCGCTTCATCCCCAGCTAAAGCACTATCGGCGGCATCATCAGATGCTTCATCCTTACCCACGTTAGCACCGGTTAAGGTTGCAACAGCAGCGGCACCATCCTCACCGAACATCGAGGCATAGAACTCACTGGTTTCGTAGGTCTCATAGAGGCCTTCGGTCAGTGGGTTGATACGACCGCTCGCTTGGGCGGCGGCCTTGGCGGCACCTAAGCCAAAGGCGTTCGCGGCCACGGCTGAGGCCAATGGCGAGACCGCAGCATTGGAATTGGCAAAGGAAGTGGTGCCTTGCTTTAAGGACTTAATCGCCTCCAGCATAACGTTGTTGGCGGCGTTGAGATCTAAGTTATTACCCTTAACCTCCAGCACTAAGGTCTCAAGGTTCGGGTTAACCTCGGTGGCGCTGGCCGAGCGCTGCGCCTCCGCTAAACTGAGCAGCGCCGCTTGCGCCTTAGCCGAAGCGCCATGCTCGCTCTTAGTCGCAGCTTGGGCTAAATCCACCCCGTGGCTTAAATCGCGGTCAGCAGTACGCTGCACTTGCGCCTTAACGTCATCCGCGCCTTGTGGGCGGGACAATTCTGGGCTGACCTGCGAGGCACTAGGATCGCTGTTGGCAGCCGATAAAGCACCGTGATTGGCCACTACCGCTTGCTTAGCCGCTGCAACTTCAGCGGTGCTTGGGGCTTGAGCCGTCTTGGCGGCTTGCGCTAACTTGGTGAGCTCTTGGGCTGAAGTGCTCTTTGCCTCAGAGACCTTGACGTTAGTGGCCGAGGCAACACGCTGCACATCCTCAGTGGAGGCGGCACCGTGGTTAGCCGAAATCATACTGCGCGCGCCTTGGGTTAAGGCTTCGGCGCTCGAGGTCGGACCGCTTTGGGTTAAGGCCCCGGACATGACCTTTTGCTGGGTCGTGGTTGCGGCCGTGAGCTTGGCTACTTGATCATTGGAGGTTGGCAACTGCGCTAATTGCTGCGCGGTCCGGCGCTCAGCGGCGACCGTGGCCGGATTGGCCATTTGCAGGCTGAGCTTGGAGACGTGGGTCTCACGAGCCAGCACATCAAGGCGCTGCTTTAATTCTTGGGTATTGGAAGAGGCTAGTTCATCATCAACCGGCGCCTCAGCTTCCACTGTGCTCGTGGCATTGCTCTTAGCAGGCTCAGGACGCGTGTTTAAGGTGTCGAGATCACCGGCGGTCAGCTCGGAGGTGACTCCATCCACATTCATCATGGCGCGTGCGGCGCGGGCACTATTGCTATTAGTATCGGTGCCATAGCCGCCTTGGGTCAGGCCGACCTTGGCATCAGCGCCTAAATCAGTGGAGCCTTGACCGGTGCTGGTGCCAGTGCTTGCGCTCGATGCGGCAGCGGCACTGACCGAGCCTGTGCTCTTCACCCCATCAACTCCGGCACTCTTACGAGCAAAGGCCGAAGCTAATAAGTCAGATGGGCGCAGCGCGGTCGAGCCATCAGCGGACGTAGCACTGACCTGCATGGAGTGCATTTCTTGCAGCTCTTGACCGGCCGCTTGTAACTCTTTACCGGCAGTTTGCAGTTCTTTAGTGTGCGCAACTTGGCTCTTAACCTCAGCGTCCTCAAGATCGTCAAGTTGATCTTGGGAGCGGCGCTCGGCCTTTAAGCGCTCCTCTTTTTTGCGCTCTTCTTCATCTTGCTCATCCTTGAGCTCATCGGCCTTGTTTTGGATATCGGAAACAGCCTGCTCCAACGAGTCGCGATGCTCCGCGCCGCCCGCCAGCTCAAAGCTGCCGAACTTACTCTTCATCGAGGTCAACAGCGATGAGAACTTACCCTCAATGCTGTCATCCTTGACTCCCATCAGGAAATCAAAGCGATTGGCGGTCGAGTTCGAGCTCGAGCCTTGGCCCTTAGTTTCGGAGGCCGCTTGATTAGTCAAGACATGAGGAAGAGTAGGCATGAAAACCTCGCCATAAGCACACGCTGCCGCAGCAACGCAAGATGTAAAGAACGCCTCCCAAAAACGCAAGAATCATGCCGCGCCAGCTACCAAGCGCCCGCCCCGTATTTATCGGCTTTACGCCCCAGGCCCAAACTTCTCACTAGATATCAGGCGGCAAGATTTAGCCCAAGCGGAACTCTTTTCCCCACTGGCCCTTGAGCTTCCGCCGCCCTTTAGCTTGAACCATCACTTAGCTTGAACTACCTCTTGGGGTTCAGCCCTTGCCGCCCCTACGCCCTATAATGAGACTAACCTCAGCATCTGTATGGAGGCGTTATGCGCGATGGCTTACTTCCGGCCCCTTTTACCAACTTGACGGGCATCTTTTTCTTATTGGTCTTAGGCATCAGTGCCGTGCAGCTGGCCGCGCTCTACAGCTTCTTTAATGACTACCTCGACTGGTCAGCCTTCTTTGCCGCTCCGGTGGCGACTCTCTTAGCCGGTGTACCCTTATTAAGCTCCATCTTAGGCATCATTGCCGCCTATAACGTCTGGCATTGGGAGCTGTGGGCCGCCATTGCCTTAATGGGCGCCCCGACCATCTTGTGGCTTACGCTTCAGCTCATCGCCTTCATCATCAATCCCAAGTCCCAGCGCTAAGCAGTCTCACCGAAGTGCTACCTACACCTGAATGAGAACTAAATTGGGACAAGTCCAAATTGGGGCTGTCTTCGGGGCAATTGCCCACCCACTGCTTATAGCTTAGGGCACAGGGCCACGGATGGCTTAAAAACGGCCGAAAAGATTAATCTTACTCTGTCTTAGTGATATTGGGTTTATGACGGGGTAAAAATTTTGGAAATTTTGTGACAAAGTTCTTGCAAGGCCCAGAAAAATCTCTATAATGGGCGCTGTCGCAAGGCACTGAGCCTTAAGACAGAAAAATTTGATGCCCAGATGGCGAAATTGGTAGACGCAAGGGACTTAAAATCCCTCGGACTAAACATCCGTGCCGGTTCGACCCCGGCTCTGGGCACCAAAGAAAGCTTTGGTGCGCTTCTGTCACTCAGACTTGAGACAAAAATTTATTATGCCCAGATGGCGAAATTGGTAGACGCAAGGGACTTAAAATCCCTCGGACTAAACATCCGTGCCGGTTCGACCCCGGCTCTGGGCACCAAACATTAAAACAACCTGCGGGTTGTTTTTTTGTTTTTGGGCCGCCTAAAAAAAGAAAATAAGAGGCGCGCTCCCTTCCCGCCTATTTGAACTTGAGCAGCACCGCTAACGCCTGCATTGCTAAATCGGCCATCTGATCGTATTCCCTGCTTTCCTGCACCTCAAAGCCCAGCTGGGCAAGGTAATTACGCTTGGCTTCAGTTAAGCCAAAGGCACAGTTCTCATCACCCTGGTAGGCCGGGTCTGCCTTGTTGATGAATTTGAACAGCTCCGGCAGCTTGGTACAGACTTGCAGCAGTTTGCGCTCAGACTTGGTTGGGTCTATGTCATTTAGGACCTGACGCAGACCTTGCTCCAATTGGCAGCTCACCCAAAAGATCAAATCAAAGTGCGGCAGTTTCTCATACTCCGTAAGCGTGTGCCGAGTGGCGTGCAGCGCGGCGCTAACTTGCTCATAGTGAGACCATGCTTGATACAATAAATTCATCTTCAAGTTTGAGCGATTGGTCGCGAACGCCGTGATGGCTTTGAGCTTTGCCGCCTGCTTCACAGCTGAAAGGCTCAGGAGCCAATGGCCTTTGCTGGGCTTAATGAACTCTACCACCTGCTGCATAGCAGGATTTTTGCGCAGCAGACGCTCATAGCGTCCCTCATTGCGGGCTTGCGCCAACGCGACCCCCAAATTTATCAGCCTTTGCTGCTCTTGAGCCTCAATCTTGGCGTCATAGAACAAGCGCAAAATGAGAGGATAATCGGTGCCATCAAGGCCGATGAGATCAAAGCACTTAATTTGCGGCGACTTCCAGTACCTTACCGAGTCCTCAAGCTGATCACTGTCATCCATATGCGCGCACGCGTAGGACTTAACCATTGAGGAGATCTCCAACCCTTCAGGCACACCCCAAATGAAATTCAAGCCTTGCGCGAGCGCGCTATTAGCCATCTTCACCCTGCCCGGACCTTGATCCACCAAAAACAACACCTGACGCGCCGTTTTTTGATGATAAGACACTACTGCCGCTGCGCTATCCCCCTCGACCCTACGTTGAGCGTACGGAATGCCGGTGGTAATGGGCGCAAAGTACGGACGATCGCCTAAGACAAAGGAAGTCAGAGCTGCGGACTTATCCCCCAGCAGTTTCTGGGACAGGAGCCCGCCATATTCCTCAATGCGCGCCTCAAATACAATCAGCTTAGCCAAAGTCTCAGAACCAATGGACAGATCGATGCGATCCTTGACCACCGCTTGAACCACCGTCTTGCAGAATTTAAGACGACGCACCATGAGCAAGGCCGTAGCAAAGGCCAAGATGACCGGCGCGTCGCGGCCCCAGACCTGAGTCAAAGCGCGGTCAATGCCGAAGCGCTGTGCGATTAAGGCACACAGCACCAGCGAGCAATAGAGGTGACTGCGCGGGGGTTGTGGCAAATCAGCCGCCTCGGCAAAACTTAGGATCGGAGCCCCCCTGCGATATACGTAGTGATGCGTTGCCTCACCCGGCGTAGTCACAAAGTAGCGCTCTCTGCCATCGTGCATCCTAACGCGCTTGGTTCAGAAACGGGGAAGTTCCAGCTCTGCAATGCTGTGTGCGGTGATGTCGCTCATGACTTTCCCCCTTAATACGACAAAGGCTCTGAGTGAAACCCAGAGCCTTGTGGCGCTCAATTGTCTTATTAGATTAGAAGATATTTTCCATGACCGGATTAGCTTGATTTGGCTGCTGCCCATTGGCTGGCTGCGTGCCATTAGCCCCTTGGCCTGCCGGGAGCAGATTGCCGTTAGCATCAAAGCTTGGGCCTTGGCTCGTAGCACTGGCAGCGGCATTGGCGTTAGCCCCTTGCGCGCTGGCGCTGGCACTGGCGCTATTGGTAATCGGCATGCCATCAGGGCCAATCTGCATTGGACCTGAAGCCGTACCTAAGGACGCATCAACTTGCGCCCCAGCTTGGCCTTGGACTGAGCTCCCTTGGGCACCTACCGGCAGGCCATCAGGACCAATGGAGGCGGGGCCACCACCTGGCACAAAAGGCAAGACCTCGCGTGGTGGCGCCTTTGGAGCTTCCTCTTGTGGGGCTGGTTCTGGCGCCTGCGGCTGGGGAGCATATGGATCGATGATCTCTTCGGTTGGCTGCTTTAAGCTGTACTGCTTAGGGGCGTAACCAGAAGGCTCCTTGGACATATAGTCTGGCAGGTACTGCTGCTGACCGTTATAGGACTGATTGTAGTTCTGGCAGCTTTGCAAGATGCGGTCAGAATAGTCCATAAAGCCAGCTAAAGGAATCTCGTAGGTACGCACGCGATCGCGCTCGCCTTGGAGCAAGCCGATCTTTAACGTGCCACCCTCACGCATCTGTAAGAAAAGGTCGGATAAGCTGCGCTCTTGCGTCTTGGTAATTGGGGCAAAGATAATGCGGGCGCGTCCGGCGATTTCACCGCGCAATGAGTACTCTTGATTATTGTCGACGATGAAGCGGGCATAAACGAAGTCGTTGATGCTATCAAAGAGGCGGATATCAAGTGAGTTGACATCAAGCTCAAAGAGCGGAGTAGGATTTTGCACCATGCACCCGACCTTAAAGCCAAATTGGTCGGTGAGCGAGCGCTTCAGGGTGATGCTCAGGGAATGGTGCAGGATCGCCTCTTGAATCGAGAGCATCTGGGAGGCACTGCCCTTAGCGTAGGTGTAGTTAGGGTCCTCGCTATAAACCCAAACGCCGGTGGGTTGCTGACTATAAGCATTGGCAGCATAGGCCGCATTGCCACCTAAAAGTGCAAGTGTACTGAGAGTACAAACGGCAGCCCCTGCTAAGCTACCTCTCCATGCACTCATCTTCTTACGCATATGTTACCCACCTAATTAACAAAACCCATTAGCTGTCAGTCTAAGACTATGCCTTTAGTCTGAACCTGCAGCTTTTAATCTGAGACCAGCGGCCTAAATTACGACCATCTGTCCAGACTACATCCACCCATCTCTTGGGCTAAGACTACCACAAAGCGCATCACAATGCTGCAAAAAGCGCGATTAATCCCGCCTCAACGCGCAATTAATTCCACTCCTGCGCCACGTTGCAGCAATCATTGGGGCACTAAGTGCGAAATTCGCGCCACGCCCCGCCCGCGCTTGAGTAAGCACGCAGTAAAAAGGCAGCACCAGGACGCCCTGCCACTGCCTTTTGTGAGAGCTATGATGCGCTCGCTGTTAGTACAGGATGCGGCACTTTAAGGTGCCCTCAATCTGCTTTAACAGCGGCACGATCTTCTCTGGCTCGTCGGAGTGAATATCCATAACCACGTAGCCGACATCGCCGCTGGTCTGTAAGTACTGCGCAGCAACGTTGATGTTCTGCTTGGCAAAGACCTCGTTGATCTGCTGCATAATGCCTGGGACGTTCTTGTGGACATGTAACAGGCGTGAAACGCTGGTGCGCTTGGTTGGCAGCGAAACCTCTGGGAAGTTGACCGCAGTTAAGGTCGAGCCGTTGTCCGAGTACAAGGCCAGCTTCTGGGCGACCTCAATACCAATATTGCGCTGAGCTTCCTCAGTTGCAGCACCGATGTGTGGGGTCAAAATGACGTTGTCAAACTCACGCAGTGGCGAAACGAACTCAGCCCCGTTGGAGGCTGGCTCCTTAGGGAATACGTCGATGGCAGCACCGGCTACCTTCTTGGAGCGCAGCGCCTCAGCTAAAGCATCCACATCAACTACGGTGCCGCGCGAAGCGTTGATAAAGAAGACGCCGTCCTTCATCTTGGCAAAAGCGTCCGCGTCGATCATGTGCTTGGTGAGATCGGTCTCAGGTACGTGCAGGGTCACAATGTCAGCCTGAGCAAAGAGCTCGTCGATGGTGTCGACCTGATGGGCGTTACCTAAGGTCAGCTTGCTCTCGATGTCGTAGCAGATCACCTTAAGGCCTAAGCTCTCAGCGATAATGCCGACCTGGGTGCCGATGTGGCCATAGCCGATAATGCCCAAGGTCTTGCCACGGGCCTCAAAGCAGCCATGAGCGGCCTTATTCCAGCCACCACGGTGTAATAAGGCGTTACGAGCAGGCACGTCACGTAACAGCTGGAGGTACTCACCGGTAACTAACTCGGCAACCGAACGCGTATTGCTAAATGGCGCGTTGAAGACTGGGATACCCATTGAGGCGGCAGCCTCAAGATCGACCTGATTGGTGCCAATGCAGAAGCAGCCAATGCCCACTAAGCGCTTGCAGTGTGACAGCACCTCACGGGTTAAGTGGGTACGCGATCTGATACCTAAGAAGTGGACATTTTCGATCTTATCGAGCAATTCCTGACCATCGTAGGCCTTCTTGTCGTACTCGACGTTGGTGTAGCCTGCTTTGTTCAGGACTTCGACGGCACTTGGGTCAACTCCCTCAAGCAGTAAGATTTTGATCTTGTCTTTATCTAGGGACAGGGCGTGCATTTGATTCCTCCACTCCTCCAAGGTTTAAGCCCCAGCAGCGCGTGAACGCTAGACGTAAGGCGCTGGCGTTCAGCACGCCATGGCGCTCGGCGCTGCCGTAGGCTGTGCCTTGGCATTGGGCCGCTCTAAGGACAAAGCCCAGCTCGCCTTAGGGCTGACAGCTGGGCTGGCTCACGACGTGAGCTGTAATCTATTTATCGGTTAGGCCGATTGATGCTTGGCACGACGAGCGAGCACGGCATCATTGAGCTCAGCTAAGATGGCCTCTGTATCCTCCCAGCCAACGCAAGCGTCGGTGATGGACTGACCGTAGACTAACTTCGAGTGGTCGCAGGTTAAGTCCTGACGGCCTTCGACTAAGTTACTCTCGATCATAACGCCAAAGATGCGATCCGAGCCCGAGCTAATCTGGGTGGCGACGTCGTGGCAGACCTCGACTTGCTTCTTGAACTGCTTGGAGCTGTTCGAGTGCGAGAAGTCGATCATGACGCGCTGTGGCAGACCGGCCTTGCCTAAGAGCTCACAGGCTTGGCCAACGGCGACGCTGTGGTAATTTGGTTCCTTGCCGCCACGTAAAATGATGTGGCAGTCATCGTTACCACGGGTATGGGCAATCGCAACATGGCCCATCTTGGTAACGGTCATAAAGGTGTGCTCGTGCTGAGCGGCAACGACCGCGTCCACGGCAATCTTGACCGAGCCGTCGGTGGCATTCTTAAAGCCAATTGGGCAAGACATACCCGAGGAGAGCTCACGGTGAATCTGCGACTCGGTCGTGCGGGCACCAATGGCGCCCCAGGAAATAAGCTCGTCGATGTACTGTGGCGAGATCATATCCAAGAACTCGGTGGCCGCAGGCATACCCATCGCGTTGACATCAACTAAGAGCTTACGGGCAATGCGCAGGCCGTTGTTGATATCAAAGGTGTTATCAAGGTTAGGGTCGTTGATGAGGCCCTTCCAACCCACCGTGGTACGAGGCTTCTCGAAGTAAACGCGCATGATCACCTCGAGCTGATCCTTGTACTTAGCGCGCAGAGGTAATAAGCGCTCGGCGTACTCGATCGCCGCACGCGGATCGTGGATGGAACATGGGCCGGTGATAACGACTAAGCGGTCGCTCTCACCTTTCATCGCATCGTGAATGGCCTGACGGGTCGCGCAGACCAGCTTATCGGCCTCTTCAGTGGTTGGGAACTTCTCGATCACCGCCACTGGTGGTAACAGAGCTAACACGTTGTTAATCCTCGTGTCCACAACACCGGCGCGGAAAAGCGGCGGCTGTGCAATCATTGGTTCATTTTCTAAGGTCATAAAAACCGCCTTTTAATTAAAACGAGAAGGAAAATTGGTAACGATAATAGCGGGCTAACGCAGCGAAGGTAAAACGGCGTCTTAATGCCGCTGATGGGGATCCTGACGTGGACCAAGCCCTAAACGCTCGGTCAATGCAATTGAGAGTTAACATGCTCTTTTGCTCCAAACAAAACCCAAAACGCACCGTGTCAAGAAAGGTGCGCTGGAACGCTAGCCCGCAGTAGGTGCCTACATCCTATAGGACCCTACTGCCTAAAATCTGAGTTCAGTCTCAAGCCCGCCGCAATCATTGGGACAGATCTGCTTGAGAGCTAAAACAGGGCTCCATTATAGGGGGCATGCCTATCAATGCTCAAGTTTGGGGCTAGAAAGCCCGGTTTCAGCTCGACGATCCCGCACGCTACTCCGCCTAAAGCCCCAAAGTAAGGCAGAAAAGACCCAAAGTAAGGCACAAAACTTCGTCCCAGCCCCAAAAGCGTGCACCAAAAAAGTACAAGGCCAAGTGCAATCTCAGATCACGCTTGGCCTGGGAAGAAAGAAAAATCAGGTTGAGCTCAGAACGAGCTCGGACCTTAGCATTGCGCCAGCTTTTGCAGCGAGTCTCCGCTGAAGCGATAGCCGGTCCAGTCATCCATGACCGTGCAGCCAAACTTCTTGTAGAACGCGATCGCGTTGGTGTTCCAATCAAGGCACGATAAATCAAGGCGCCCACAACCGCGATCGATGGCGATCTGAGCCAAGGTGTGCAGCAAGAACTTACCAAAGCCTAACTTGCGGTACTCTGGCAGCACGAAGAGATCTTCTAAGTAGATACCGCCCTTGCCCAGGAAGGTCGAGAAGTTGTGGTAGAAGAGGGCAAAGCCCACCTCATTGCCCGTCTCATCTAAGGCAAAGATGACCTCAGCAGTCTTACGGGCAAAGAGCCACTCATCTAACAGCTCAGGGGTGGCCGTGACCTCGTGTTCTAACTTTTCAAAGTGAGCGAGATCCTTGATGAACTTCAAGATTAGCGGAATGTCGTTACGCGTGGCTTGTCGAAATTGCTTTGTGCTCATAACTTCTCCTTAGAGTCGAAGGTCACCGCACAGGGATTGCGCCCCACCAAAAGGCCAGCCCCATGGGGCCCCCACTCAATTATGGTGATCGAGCCAACAGCCCAGAACCAAAGATCTCCCCTATCTTAGCGCCAACGACTCAACGGCGCATATCATCGACCTAGATGAGCGTAAAGCACGCTAGATACGCGATCGAAAAAATGAGAGCTAAATCAAAACTCCCAGGCCAAATGCAAGCTCTACGCACTAGCGTTAGAGCTCTGAGGGCAGGCGCTAGAACTCCAAGGTCAGGCTAACCGGGCAGTGATCGGAGCCAAAAACTTGATCTTCGATCGTGGCGTCCTTGATATGGGACTTGAGCTCGTCAGAGACAAAGAAGTAATCAATGCGCCAACCTACGTTCTTCTTGCGTGCCTGCATCTTATAAGACCACCACGAATAGCGATCTTTAACTTCACCGTGAACGTGGCGGAAGGTGTCGATATAGCCTGCGGCGGTGAACTTATCTAAGAAAGCACGCTCAATGGGCAAGAAGCCGGTATTGGCGACATTGTTCTTAGGGCGCGCCAGGTCAATTTCCTTGTGGGCGATATTGAAGTCACCGCAGACCACAATCGGCTTAGTCTCACGCAGTTTCTGGGCATAGTTAAAGAAGCAATCAAAGAAGCCCATCTTGTACGGCACGCGCTTGAACTCGCCCTTGATCGGCTTGCCGTTCTCGTCTAAGACCTCGCCGCCGCCATTAGGGAAATAGCCATTGAAGAAGTGGAAGTGCTCAAACTCCAGATGCACGATGCGGCCTTCTTGTGCAAACTCAGGATCGGGCAGCTCGATCTCAACGGACAAAGGCGCGAGCTTTGAGAACACGGCGGTACCCGAGTAGCCTTTTTTGACCTTGGAGCTGGCAAAGTAGGAGTGGTAGCCCGGCTTGTTGACAATGTCAGCTGGGATCTGCGCAACCTCAGCCTTGGTCTCTTGAAAGCCAATCACGTCATAGCGATCTTGGGCAAACCATTCTTGCCATTCGGGCTTTTGCGCCACTGCACGCAAGCCGTTGACGTTCCAAGATGCAAGCTTAATCTCCATCACCATTCCTCATAAAGGCCTCAAAACTTAAGGCCCTATCTTACCTGAGCCTAGCCTCACTCCGCCTGCACCTTATAAATTATCTCAAGCCAAAGCTCGCCGCCCCCACGCTGTCTTGCGCTATAGTGAGCGCAGTCAACACAGAGGGAATCTGGGAATGAAGACACCCGCACTCGACTTTTTGAGCAAGAACAAGACGGTATTCAAGACTTACGAGTACCAATCGTCGGACACCCATGACTTTGGCAAGCATGCCGCCGAGGCCCTGGGCCTACCTGAGGCCAAGGTCTGCAAGACGATCATCTTGCACTGCGATAAGACCTACGTCACCTGCATCGTCCCGGTCAGTGGCCGCATTTCGCTCAAGGCCGCCGCCCGTGCCGCTAAGCTCAAGCATTTAGAGACGGTAGATCCCGCCACCGCCACCCGCGTCACCGGCTATGTGGTCGGCGGCATCAGTCCTTTTGGGCAAAAGCGCCGCATGGCGGTCTTAATCGATCAATCGGTGCTAAGCCAAGATGAAATCCTGGTATCCGCCGGTCAGCGCGGCATGTCGGTGGGGATGAAGCCCCAAGACCTAATCGACCTATTGCAAGCCACGGTGGCCGACGTCTTGGAAAAGTAGCCCTGCAGCTTGGTTGCAGTAAAAATCAGGCCCTGCGACGGGGCGCCCAGTTGGTTGGCGCCGATCGTGCTATGCTAGGTCAAACCAGGCCCTAGTGAGGGCCCAACTTCATTAATTCAGGTGCGTTGCGTAAGGAGCTTTTCGTGTCAATCGCTGCTATTAACGACTTCTTTGCCAAGTTAGACGAAAACCCAGATTTAGCCCAAGAGTTAGACCAGGTCGATCTCCAAGATAAGGAAAAGTACAAGCTGCGCGTCGTCGCCTTAGCCCGCAAGTACAACTACGATTTCACCATTGAGGAACTCAACGAGGTGATCGCAGCTGCTAAGACCATGCAGCAAGAAGGCACGGCCCCAGCCGCTAAGTAACTCGCTGCTAAGTAGCAAGCGGCCCAGGAGTAAGCAGCTCAAGAACAGCCGCCCCACGTCTTAGTAGCTAATAGAGTGACGCTCATGGGCTGAGCCCAGCTGACTTTGGTGAGCTGGGCTTTGTTATGTCGATACGGTGCTATGAGGTACCAGGGGCGTGCTATGGACGTCTGACAGGTTATTTGCACTATTTTAAGGCACACGCTCCTTCATCTCATTAATTTATGACGGCCAAGTGTTTTATTGCAAAAGGGGTATCAGCTCACATTTTGTGAAAACGTTTACACGCTGATAAGTTTGGCGTTTCGCGCCAAATCAGGTAACTAGGCCCTTGGCGCCCTTAGGGCATATTATTATATTAATCTCAAAGATATAGGCACTTGCCCGTTACGGCCGCTGTGATTTCGGCGCTTAGGTCAAAATTATGGAATGGGCGGTCGTTTCAGTGTAGCTGCGGCCAAGACAGGGGCCGGTCTTGGGTGTAAAATAGGCCCAGTTTCGCCCGAGTCCAACTTGCAAGATGAGCGCATGCTAGATGCGCGCTGTGAGCGCTTGCTTGGTGGTGACTTGCGGCCTGTTTTTGACTTGGAGATAACGACATGAGAAAGCCACTTGTAATGGGCAACTGGAAGCTCAACGGCACCAAGGAGTCGGTCACTGCTTTAGTTAACGCCTTAAAGGCCCCTGCTGACGCTGCAGCTGCTAAGGCTGACGTTGCTGTTTGCGCCCCTGCTGTCTTCATCGGCATGGTTGAGCAGTTAGCTGCTGGCTCTAAGCTCGCTTATGGCTCTGAGGACTGCGATATCCACACCCAAGGCGCTTACACCGGTGAGAACTCCCCAGTTATGCTCAAGGAGTTTGGCTGCACCTACGCTATCGTTGGTCACTCCGAGCGTCGTGACTACCACAAGGAGTCGAGCGAGTACGTAGCTCAGAAGTATCAAGCTGCTCAGCAAAATGGCTTAATCCCAGTCTTATGCGTTGGTGAGTCTGAGGCCGAGTTCGATGCCGGCAAGACCATGGACGTTGTTAAGGCCGAGTTAAAGGCTGTTATCGACCTGTGCGGTATTGATTCCTTCAAGAACGCTGTTATCGCTTACGAGCCAATTTGGGCTATAGGTACCGGCAAGACCGCTACCCCTGAGATCGCTCAGAAGGTTCACTCCGACATCCGTGCTTACTTAGCCACCTTCTCGGCTGAGGTTGCTGACGGTGTTCGCATTCTCTACGGTGGTTCGTGCAACGCTAAGACCGCTCCAGAGCTCTTTGCTCAAAAGGACATCGACGGCGGCTTAGTCGGCGGCGCTTCCTTAAAGGCTCCTGATTTCACTGCTATCATTGAAGCCGCTGTAGCTAACGCCTAATTTAGGCTCTAGCTCAGTCTAAAGCCCCAGCCTGGTGTTGGGCTCAAGCCCCAGCTGGTGCTGGACTTAAGCCCCAGCCTAGTGTTGGGCTCAAGCCCCAGCCCTGCGCTGGGGTTTGGTCGAGGCTCTAAATTTGTAGCCTCCAACTCAGCGCTAACAAGATGTGTGATGGATGGCGCCTGAGTACCCCATAACAGTGTCAAAGCAAACCTCTTATGCTAGGAAAGAGGTCGAGCTGACGTGTCAGCACGGAGAGCGTGGCAACCACACGTTTTGCGTACTCACGCGTTTTTGCACTGAAAGTGACAGCTTAAGCTGTGGTTTGCGCCATTTCGCTTAGTTGCTGAGTTCTGATCACTAAAGCTGCTAAAGTAGCTAGATGCGCCATTTGCCCCTGGGCTTGGGGTGAATGAAAGCAGATTTAAGTCTGTGCGCGCTACGCTTTAGTTAAGCCAAGGGATACATTCACAATGGCTATTAAAAAGATTGGTATTTTAACCTCTGGTGGTGATGCTCCGGGCATGAATGCAGCGATTCGCGCTGTAGTCCGTACCGCTCTTGATTACGGTTACGAGGTGTGCGGTATTCAAGACGGCTACTTAGGCTTGCACGAGGGCTTAATTATTCCTCTCGACCGCAAGAGCGTCTCTGATACCTTAAACCGTGGTGGTACTTTCTTAGGCACCGCCCGCTTCCCTCAGTTCAAGCAAGAGTCCGTCCGCCGCGAGTGCGTTGAAGTCATGAAGCAGCATGGCATTGACGCTTTAGTCGTAGTAGGCGGTGACGGCTCCTACATGGGCGCTAAGCTGATCAGCGAGTTAGGCTTCCCATGCATTGGTCTGCCAGGCACTATCGACAACGATATCGCAGGTACCGATACCACCATTGGCTTTGATACTGCTTTAAATACCGCTGTTATTTGTATCGACCGCTTACGTGACACCTGCTCCTCGCACAAGCGTATTGCTGTAGTTGAGGTTATGGGGCGCCACTGCGGTGACTTAGCCATTCACGCCGCTATTTCCTGCGGTGTTGAGGCCGTCTTAGTTCCAGAGAAGCCTTGGGACAAGGAAACCGTTTACCGCTCGATCGAGGATAGTATCGCCGCCGGTAAGCGTCACGCCATCTTAGTGGTCTGCGAGAACCAGACTGACGTTCACCAGATGGCTCACGAGTTAGAGCAGCGCACTGGCCTTGAGACCCGCGCTACCGTTATTGGCCACATTCAGCGTGGTGGTACCCCATCGGCCGCTGACCGTGTGTTAGCCAGCCGTATGGGCGCCTATGCCGTTCAGTTACTGCACGAGGGCCACTCGGGCCGCTGCATCGGCATTCAGCGCGGCGAGTTAGTGCACCACGACATCATCGAGTGCATCGAGACCATGAAGCACAAGTTCCGTGAGGATCAGTACGAGTTAGCCGTCAAGTTAAGCTAACGACTAACCTCAGGTGCTCAGCACCCGGAACCAAAAGAGCGACCTACGGTCGCTCTTTTGTTATCTGCACTCCCAGCGCTCAGCGCAGCCGCCGCTCAGCAACAAGCGCTCAGCGCAGCATCTGCTCACAGCAGTGCTCCTATCCTACGTTCCACCGCTAGGCATGATTTTGATTAGGTGGATTATCGATAGTGATAGGTTCAACAAATCCCTCACTAACGATTGTCTTTTGACAAAAATGGCGCCAATAGACAATTTGACGCATACTATCATCAATCACCAGCACAACTCCATGCCATTTCTCAACATTGGTTGCTTGCTCATCACAATAACCGTTGTCAATAATTTGCTGATGGGCAGCTTCAGCAAGGTGCTTGGTAGCATTAGGGTTATGATTGTCTGCAATGCGCTTTAATTCAAAGACAAAATGATCATTACCAATATCAGCTTCGATATCTGAGCGACCAAGGTGATTACCTTTTTCCTCAACCACAAAGTGAGCACCACCACTAACACGAAGAAAAGCAGCAATCAGACTTCGATAAACTACCTCATAGGTATTTCTCCACGCATCATAACGCAGAGAATGCATTTGGGTATTAAGGCAAATTACCGCCTGAGCTATATTATGCTGATTGAGCGCATTCCGAAGTTCTCTTGATGCAACAAACATCCCATCAACGTCTTGCTCATGCATCTTTACAGAGCTTTCTTCACTACCATTTTCAGAGTTATCTACTTCAATATCTTTATCTTCAGAGTTTGAAAGATATTCTAAAAACAGTGCATCACACTCTCTTTCAACTTCATTGTTAGGAAAGCCGCACGAATAAAAATGTAGAAATGGACTTTCCTCACCTGGATCAAGATCTTTCTTGATAGTCAGATATCCCATTGACACCATAAGCGGAGCAAGAGAAACACCATTAAAGTAGTTAGGAGAAGAAATGCTTGACTGTCTAATTTCAACATCTTCATTTTTAACCTTAGTTAAAAATGAAAGATCAATCTTCTTTCTCCTCAGAAAAGAACGCAATGCTGCATACGCATTAGAGCTACTCATCCAATAGCATGGAAATGCAGGTATTTTAGACGAGTTGTCAACAACTTGACTAAAGAAATTGTTAATAGACCATGGATTATAAAGATTAACACTTGCATTACTGTCAAAGCAAAAACCATCGTACTGAATCTTGATTTTAGCAAGAAGTTCATCGTTACTAATACCAAGACGCTCAGCAGACTCGCTAATATAAGGGGCAAAGTTGGTTTCAAGCTCTTCCTGCGTATATCCAACTATATCAGCAAAATCAGGATCCATGCTGATATCTTTGATATCTTGACCAGTAAAAAGCGAAGTATCTTTATAACGGCCAATTCCAGTAACAAATAAGAAATGAAGATTTCTTAAATCTCTAATCCACGAATAGAATGTATTAAGCACATCTTTGCATTTCTCAAAATTAGTAACATTATGCAGATTAGAGGATAAAGGCAAATCCCACTCATCGATAAGGATTACAATCTTTTGACAAGCTCTAATCTTATCTAAAGCACCAAGAACCTCATCAAGAGTGCGAATATCCTGCTTAATCTTAGCAGCATTGTCAAAACCGGCATGCTCAAACGCATCACAAAGACGGCAACGTAGTGTTTCAGAAATCGTATCAGGATTATTCATCCCATAAAAAGAAATGCGAACCACTGGGTAGCGATCTTCTTGCCATAAGTTGTAAACAGCCAAGCCTTCAAATTTACCAATACCATTGGTAAATAACTGTTCGAGCATAGAGGTAAGCGTGCTCTTACCTAAGCGACGAGGGCGGGATAAGAAAACCTTTTTCTTAAACACCAGCTGCTGCAGCTTAGCAGTCTTATCAATAAATAAGGTATTATCATCTCTAACTACATTAAAGTCAGAAACGCCCAACGTTATACGCTTCAATTTAGTTGGAGAACGGAATTTTTCCTCAGTCTTCTGAGATTGAGTAACTAGCTTTTCTTGTCCCATAATTCACTCCTTGCCAGATTGGCATCTTGCAATGAGTCTTGAACAGCACAGTTGGATCACTGGCATAACTCAGGGGTTGCTGTAAAGCTTATATCGCCATTTGGCTTATTTATCAGCTTTTACGACACATCCGTTGTAAAACCCCTAAGTCATGCCAGTGCCCCCACAGTTCATTGCATTAGGCACAATTTAAGAAGATCACCTCATAATAATATAGCATAATCGGTGGGACTTACCCCCCATTCTGAGGCAATTTAGTATCGTTCTTTTTCAATGGTGCTTGAGGTTAACTAGCGCGTTTGGCTCTCGCACAGGGCCCGGACCGTGGCGATAACCTTGGACAGAGACGTAATCTGGAGGGCATATTCATTGGAGCCGGGCTGGCCCATGAAGACGTCTGGATTGCGGAATTGCATTTGCGAAGGCACAGTGTCCTTGGCCGAGAAGTGGAACTCGCGCACGCCGGAAATCTGCGCAATCTGGGCGATATTATCAGCGCCTACGCCCGCTCCGGCAATTAAGGTGATGCGCCCTTTGGCTTGCTGCTGTAAGGCGGCCAGCTCGGCTACTCCATCAATGGCTGAGCCCTTACCCCCTGAGGTGAGTACATGATCGACGCCCAATGTGATCAAGACCTCGAGCATGGCCATGCGGTCGGCACAGACATCAAAGGCGCGGTGGAAGGTCACCTTCATACCCTCGGCGGCCTTGAGCAGCACTTCCATCGCTTTGACATCAAGCCAGCCCTCAGGATTGAGGCAGCCTAAGACCACACCGTGCGCGCCTTCATCTTTGGCGCGCAAGATGTCATCGCGCATCACCCGCACCTCAGAGGTCGAGTAAATGAAGTCACCGGCGCGTGGACGGATCAAAACATTGACTGCACTGTACACACTCTGCGAGCAGGCGTAATGCAGCAGGCCCGCCGATGGCGTAAGCCCGCCCTCACTTAAGGCTGAGCACAACTCAATGCGATCTAAGCGGCACTCTTCGGCTACTTGGCAGCCTTGCGGTGAGGTCACGCACAACTCAAATTTGAATTTCATAGCCATCCCCTACTTTGACTTTTAGCTAGCCTCAAGCAAAACAGGCGCCGGACTCAAGTAAAACTCAAATCCTGCGCCTGTTTTAGCTCAAATCACGTTTATGGCGTGCTTAGACAATGCGACGTAAGGACTTACCTTGAGCGTAGGCATCAAGATTTTCCTTGAACTGACGGCATAACTCCTCGAGGCAGGCATCGGACATCCAAGCCTGGTGTGGGGTTAAGATGAAGTTGTCGTTCTTTAAGAGCTTGACGTATGGGTGATTCTCCGGCAGTGGCTCAACCGAGGCAACGTCGGCGGCGGCACCACCAATCGTGCCTTGCTCGATGGCGGTAACTAAGTCTTGCTCATTGACCACACCACCACGGGCATTGTTGACGATGATGACGCTTGGCTTCATCTGCTTAAACTCAGCAGCGGTCAAGAGATCGGTGGTCTCAGCGTTTAATGGGCAGTTGACCGAAATGAAGTCAGCCTGAGCAATGGCGTCGGCAAAGGCGGTGTAGCCTGGGCGAACCGTGGTGGCCGAGCGGTGCTCTGCCTTTAAGACCTTCATCCCGAAGACCTTGCCCATCTCACCGATACGCGAGCCAATCGCGCCCGAGCCAATCACGGTCAAGGTGTGGCCTTGCAAGTCTACAATCGGATATGGCTTTTGGCAGAAGCAATCGGCGTTTACCCAGAGCCCATCTTCCATGCGCTTGCGGGTCTTGATCATGGAGCGCGATAACATCAGCATCATGGTCAGAGTGTGCTCAGCGACCGAATTGGTGCTGTAGCCCTGAATGGTTGCGACGCCGATACCGTGCTCCTTACAGTAGTCGATATCGATGTTGTTGTAGCCAGTAGCCAGCTCAGCGATGAACTTGACCTTAGGGCATTGGGCTAAGACCTCAGCGGTCATACGGCACTTGTTGGTGACCACAATGGTGGCCTCACGGCAGCGCTCGACTAAAGTCTCGTACGGGCTAGTTTCGTAGGAAATCCACTCATGGGCAAAGTCAGGACGAGGTAAAGGAAATTCCTTAGGGATGGCAATTGCATCCAAGTGGACAATCTTTTCCATAGACAAAAAATCTCCACGCCACACGGGCGCTCAATTCAACCAAAACGAACGCGGCCCGAGCCGCCAACCCTCAGTGTAGCCGATCTCACCAGGCGATTTTGTGCCCTGAGGCCGACTTTTTCTCAAGCTTTAGGAAAAAGTTTTAGTAGATACGGAAGTTGCCCTCAGCATCCATCTCATCAAAGTCGCCCTGGGCTGCCTCCAGCGCGGCATCCTCATCATCCAAAGCGGCATCAAGCTCAGAGGAACCTGAACGCGCGGCTGAGAGCTTAGGCGGCAGATAGCACAGCTCGGCTGTCGCCACCGCCTCTTGGTAGCAACGCCACATCGCCTCTAACTCGCTGAGCTCGTAGTCCTTGTTGGTAAAGAGCAGCTCGACCTCTTCTGGGGTTAAGCGGTAATAGGCACCGATGCTCGTTCCCACCTGGGCGGAGGTGACATTGAGCGCGCCTATAGCGACACGGGTGAGCTCTTGCACCTCGCAGCCCACCATCTCAAACATTCGCTTGACCTGGTGGAAGCGACCTTGGCTCAGCTGCACGGCAGCCCAGTGCCCTTGAGGGGACGCCCCATCCTCTAACTCATGAAAGAGCGGCGTGAGGGGCGTAAGCTTGGCGCCTTGATAGCGCTTATCTTCCTCAGGATGCTTGATGCCTTCAGCAAAGCGGCGAACTGCGTGCTTAGGCAAAGCGCGATCGAGGCGCGCCAGGTACACTTTATTGACCTCTTTGCGTGGGGCGGTGATGTTGTGAATCAGCGCGCCATCATCGGTCACCACGAGCAGGCCCGTGGTATCGATATCGAGGCGTCCGGCGCAATGCAGATTGCTGCAATTGCGCTCGGAGCGAAAGAGCGTGGTCACCACATTGTGGCTCTTATCGCGGTCCGCGCAGACGTAGTTGGCAGGCTTATTGAGCAAGAACACTTGAGCTAAGAGCGCCTCTTGTGCGCTCACCCCTAAGGCGACCGTATCACTGTCGGCGCCCTCTTCTAGCCACAGCGCATCATCGTCATCACCCAAGTCATCGTTAAAGCCCGCAATAACTAAAGGCGCGTTGATACTGACCTTAGCGGCACCGTCTAAGATCACCTCCTCGCCGACCACCACGCCGCCATCACGGATGACCTTAGTGGCCTGTTGGCGCGACCAGCCTGTGATGTGAGCGACAATCTTATCTAAGCGCTGCATTTCCTTAGGAGCTGCCTTCTTGGCCACGATCACCTCGCTAACAAAAAAAAAAAGAAAAAAAAAGAAGAATGCCCCGGCTGAGGCAAGGCCCATCAGCCACCGGCAAAAAAGGCAAGACCCTCAAGCCTTGCCCTTTTGCTAGAAAGTACGCGTCAAGCGCGCTAAATCAACCAATTAGCCCTGGTACTTGCGCAGAATCAGGGTGGCATTGGTACCACCAAAGCCAAAGCTATTGGACATGATCGTGGTTAATGGAGTCTCACGGGTCGAGGTTACGATATCAACTCCATCACAGTGTGAATCGAGCTCCGTGACATTGATCGAAGGGGCAATGAAGCCTTGCTCCATCATGATCAGGCTATAGATCGCCTCATTGACACCAGCGGCGCCTAAGGCGTGACCGGTCATCGACTTGGTCGAAGAAATTGGTGGGCACTTCTCACCGAAGACTTCCTTGATCGCCTCGATTTCCTTGATATCACCAATTACGGTCGAAGTACCGTGGGTGTTGATGTAATCAATTGGGGTATTGCAGGTAGCCAGAGCCTTACGCATGCAGCGTACAGCGCCTTCACCTGAAGGGGCGACCATGTCAGCACCATCGGAGGTAGCACCAAAGCCGACCACCTCAGCGTAAATCTTGGCACCGCGTGCCTTAGCATGCTCTTCGGACTCAATGACCACAATGCCACCGCCCGCGCCGATAACGAAGCCATCGCGCTTAGCGTCATATGGACGCGAAGCCGTGGCTGGGTTGTCGTTATAAGAGGTCGAAAGTGCGCCCATGCCATCAAAGAGGCTGGCGATGGTCCAGTCAGCGGCCTCAGCGCCACCAGCAAAGATAATATCGTGACGGCCTAACATGATCTCGTCGCAAGCTGCCTCGATGCAGTGAGCCGAGGTAGCACAAGCCGAGCTAATCGAGAAGGAGGCACCCTTGATCTTAAATGGGGTCGCCAGGCAGGCCGAAGTAGTCGAGCTCATCGTCTTGGTAACGGCGTAAGGTCCAATGCGCTTAACGCCCTTGTTGCGTAAGATATCAGCCGACTCTACCGTAGCCTTGGTCGAACCGCCGCCCGAGCCTACGATTAAACCGGTGCGCTCATTGGAAACATCGCTTTCAGCTAAGCCCGCATCCGCAATTGCTTCCTTCATCGCAATATAGGAGTAGGCAGCAGCCTCGCCCATAAAACGCAGATCGCGGCGATCGATATAGTCCTTAAAGTCGATGTTGACCATACCAGCTACTTGCGAGCGCATGCCCATCGCAGCAAATTCTTCTTCCTTGACGATGCCGGAGCGGCCCTCACGTAAGGACTGAGCCACCGCCGCCTTACCTACGCCGATACTAGCAACTATTCCTAAGCCGGTAATAACTGCCTTACGTAATGCCATCGTTAATCTCCGTAGCAGACAATCCAAAATAAGAAAGGAGCTAAGAACGTCCGCTCCAACTATGCAGCAGACTTAAGAGGTCACACCGCCTTGGTGTGTCTCCATCAATTCCAAGCATAATAGCACATGCGGCCCCTAAGGCCAGCCCCCTGAGCATCGCTCTATGCTGATTATGGGCCCCAGTTTCCATTTTTCACACAAAATCAGACCAAATTGCGGTCCATCCACCCACCAAATTCACCCCAGTGCGCCATAGCGTGCGCTCACTTCCCCCTGCTATCAGCGCACATTAACGCCAGTACAGACCTGCAGCGACATTAGCACAGGCTCCTTCAGTCTCAACGCTGGGACATCCGCAGCGCTGCACAGTGGCATAAACGACGATGCGCAGTGGCATGGTGATGCGCAGTGGCATGAGTCAGGCGCTAACAGCGGCAGCAACGCTGACGCTCGGCGCTTCATCTGGGACGAATTTTTGACCTCACAAATTTAACCTTGCGCATGAATTGTGACCTAGGTTTGCTACAATACGCGCGCCCGGTCGCAAAGCCGCTAAATAAGCGCTTTTTGCCCTGAGCTTCTGGTGCGCCCTCACGGGTGGTTTTAGTTATTTACGCGGTGTTGACATGCACTCTACGTTCTATCAGTTCACAGTCAAATCCCTGCTTGCAGGTGTCCTTATTGGCTTAGGTTGCGTCATCTATGTAGCAAGCCCGGTTAAGTACGTGGGCTCCTTCCTCTTCTCCTTGGGTCTTATGACCATCTTAATCAAGGGCTATTACCTCTACACCGGCAAGGTTGGTGACTGGACACCATCCTCCACCTTCCGCCTCATCTATATGTTCCTGTTAAATGGTGTAGGCTGCGCCGTTACCGCTTATCTCTTCACCTTAACCCGTATCGACCTCAGCGCGATCGAGCACATCACTCATGACAAGCTCAATGACACGATGTACTCTTCCTTTATTCTGGCGATGGGTTGCGGTGCCATGATGCACGTGGCTTATTACAACTTTGCCAAGGAAAAGCACCCACTCTACGTCATCATGCCGATCATGTTCTTTATGCTGGCAGGCTTTGAGCACTGCGTGGCCAACTGTGGCTTCTTTGCCATGGGCTTAGTGGACATGACCCCAGAGCACTGGGCTCGTTTAGCCTTGATCGTCTTAGGTAATGCCTGCGGTTCCTTAGTCTTCACCAAGTTCTTACCAGCTGGCCCAGATGCCCACGAAGTACCACCGCTCTTTGACAATCCATACGAGGGCAAGGTCAAGCCATCCTTAGCCACCGACAAAGATGGCAATCCGCGCATCTAAAGAACGCAGCGCAAATGCGGCTCTCAAGATCGCATCCAAAGGGCATAGACAAGCCTTTTACTCCGCCCAAACTTAACTTTGATCTGCTGAATTTGGGCGGCAATTGTGTATAATATGCGCGGTTTTAGGCCTCAGGCGCCTGGGTAGGCCCCAAAAGGTCAGATCACAAAAGCCGCTGCTAGCCACAGATAAAAGCTAGATTAATTTAGGATTTTTACAGCACGTTATGGCAAAAGAAGAAAGTATCGAGATGCAGGGCGTTGTCCTTGAGACCCTGCCAAATACCACCTTTAAAGTTCAATTAGAGAACGGCCACACTGTTATGGCCCACATCTCGGGCAAGATGCGTAAGAACTACATCCGCATCTTAACCGGCGACAAGGTTACGGTGCAGATCACCCCTTACGACTTAACCAAGGGTCGTATCACCTTCCGCGCCCGCTAATCTCAGCGCGCGCTCCAGCTTCAGCTGCGACCCTAGCAGCTGCCCGCTCTTTGATCCTTTGCCTTAGCCCACCTAAGGCAAAGGACAAGGCTCCCTACCATCTCCAAGCCGCTCCGCATTCTGCAGCCTTACCCTAAGCAGCATTGCACTCACCAGCTCTGCACTTAACGCAGTGAACGGGCCTCACCTCGTCGCACCACAAGAAAAGCAAAAACAGCAGCCAAAGCGCGCCTTACGCTTTGCTCAGACCGCTCCCACTCGAACTATTCCCTTTCAAGGGTAGGTACCGGCCTCATGGCGCATTACTTTGCTTTTCTTGCGCGGCATCTCCCCAGAGTCAACTTGCCGCAGGCGACCACAGCTTCGGTTATGCCGGTTAGTAATAGTCCATTACTGAATGTTTGACATGTCCATTTGTGGATTTGTGCGCTCCGTTGCAACATTTTGAGGCAAGACCTAGTTGCCTTTTTAGCGCCATATATTAAATAAACCAATAGCCAAAATATATTCAGCAAAACAGCCCTACCCTAGCCCCCTTAGTCACACCCGTCGCGCACTGGCAAGGCGCAGTGCTTGACAAATGGGAGCTGATTCACAAAAGCCATATACAAGGGCTTCATACGTTGGTGTAAGCATTTAGGTTAATCTAGGCCATAGGCAAATCAACCATCATAGCTACAGACAATAGATATCAGGGGTACTGTGCACCGTGCGTGTGAGTGCAATTTGCGTAATTTTTACGGAAATTTTCTTTTTGCGATTCAACTTGCACGCATAAAACGCATTTTTAACGCAAAAACTTATCACTGACGCTCATTGCACTGTCGTGCCTATTTTGCATTAAAGCACGGAGATCTTGGCTTATTTATCAGGAAAATAAGCTGTTAGCTCACCGTAAATCTTTTAGGCGCTGAAATGTTTCGAGCCTTGATCAAGCTCACATGATCCTGTAGATTTTGCACTATCAGTTCAGTGCTTTTGGCAGCAAATCAGCTCAAAGGTCACATGGTTTGAGGTCAAAATAGTGCAGTCGCACTAAACGGGAAAAAAGAGCTCATAGCTCCGCTTCTCTGCCCTAAACTGATGCATATTGCGCTTCATTTCGGTTCAGGCCGAAACGCGCCAGTTGGTTGTTAGAGTTGAAGTAAGGCTCCAGATCTGAGTTAAGCAGGCATCTTAAGGCTTATTTCAATGGAGCTTGGGCCCCGGCCCAAAGGCTATTTCATGTACAAGGTTCTTGCAGGTTTGCTGCTTATCATCACTTTCTTGGTTGCAGCATCCATGATCATCGCGCGCCAGAACGCGCTGGATGTTCCTCAAGCCCAAAGCGAGGACAATCAAGTCTTATTGAACCTTGAAGCCTCAGAATTTAGCGCCGAAACGAAAGCCCACAGCTAACCACTCCTGCCCTCTTAGGCGTCCTTGCATCTATCGTGCTACGCCATCGCCCGCGCCCCACCTCATGGGCGCATTTCACCCAATAGCGCTGCTCCCTAGCAGCAATCCCTTCATCCCAACCTTAAAACTGTCAGCACCCCCGCCCGCAAACTGACAACGCACTTGACCTCAAAGTCCGTCGCTGGAGCATCATAGATGCCTAAATTCCGACTTGTGCGCTATGGCTTTAGTTATGCTTTAGTGGCGCGATATAGCGATTGACGTTATCACCTGCCAGCGCAATAAAGTAGTGCAAGCATGCAGTATTTTGGGCTGAAAACCGGTAAAATATCGGCTTTATTAGCTCAAACCCAGGTCTGGTCTTGCTCTCTTCTTGAGCTTGCTTGCAAAATTACTTCTCAATAACGCTGCACCAACTGCCGTTAATTTTTGTGTTGGGCAGTAAGTTAATTTTGCAACCATAGGCATGGTTCATGATCGTAACTGCCGACGTGCTGACGTTAGCCCCATGGTTTCCGTTATAACGAAGCGAGTAACTTTATTTGATCAAATTTGTGCTGTCCCAGGCACGCTTACGTGCCCTCGGCTCTAAGTTGCTTCCTGGCCGTCACGGCAAGGACTACAGTGCAGACCACCTCTGCGCTGTCCTGCCCTATGCTCGCTTTGACCCCATAAAAACACTGGGCACAGCACTGTTGCTTCTCACCATTTCAGCGAGCGCTTCTGCCTACGAAGCGGGTTTAATTCCCGATGAAGGCACGCACCCTGTAAGTAATGCCCGCACCAACCAGCCTGCGGCGGCAAATTTTCCCGTTAATGCCACGCGCCCAGAAACGACCAACGACCAAGCTACTGCCCCAGACAGCGCCGACTACCCTAACGTCGAACGCTTTGGGGGCAATATGCTCGACAGTATCGTGCAGACGAGCAAGAACCTCGAATATGAGCGCAAACTGCGCTTGCAGCATGATCAATTAGTCGAGCGCTATCACACCAATCTTAATCAGCCCAATAAAGGCAAGCAGCCGGCTAACAAGACTGAGCCGTGCTTGGTGAGCACTGATTTGCTCGACGGCATCGGCAATGAGCGCTCGCTCCTGTTTTGGGAGGGCTCCTGCCAAAACGGCCTAGCTGAAGGCTTTGGCCGCGTCTATCTGGTGGACTCAGGACGTAAGACCTTTGAGCTCCTAGGCAACTTCCACTCGGACGAGCCGCAGTTCACCACTATCTATTACGCCAAGAACACCACGGTTCAAAGTCAAACCGTCTATTTTTACGGCAAGGCCAACCGCTACCAAAGCTCGGGTATCACCATCAACTCTAATCATGTCGACAATGACTTGCTGGTGAGTTTGCAGTTTGTGGACAAGGTCAACCTCATCACCTATCAAAAGGCGATCTCCAAGAACTCCAAGTACGTGCTCAATATCGAGGACTTTGGCAATTATGTCCACTTCATCCACGACCTGAGCAACACCCCCTACAGCACCTTGACCATGTCCTATCGCTTGCTCAATCGCTCCACCAATGGGCAAATAGGCTACAGCTTCACTGGACTTGCCAATGGCACGCTGCAAGGACGCTACCACGACGAGCACGGTACCGAGAGCAATATCGACGTCATTCCTGAGGACGTCCTCACGCACATCGAGCGCGTAAATGAATACATCGATGTGAATATTGAGAGCTGCATTGAAAACGTAGTTAAAGCCGTTCCGGTGATCGATGCCTATCTGCAAGTGATCTGCGCCCCGTCCTACAGCGATGCGGTATGCGATCGCATGCAATGCAAGCAGATGTGCCAAGCAGGTAACACCATTACCCCGGAGGACACTACCGTCAAGTCGCTCCTACTTCGCTTAGTCCAGCACCATAACGACCACCCACTGCGCACTTACCTGGCGCAAGCTATTGAACACAGCACGCAGCTGGCGCGCAGCGAGCAAACCAACGCCCGCCGCCAAGCTATTGCCAACTTACAGCCGGATGAGACGCCTGCAGAGCACATCGTTGCTACCGCGCCGGTGCAAGCCACGCCGCAACAAGAGGCCAGCAGCAAAGAAGCTCGAACGGCCCTCAACCGCGATTACACTGCGCCGTACCATGTTGAAAACTTCCCTGACTTAGAGCCTCCAGCTCCAAGCAACCAAAATAGCGCGACCCAATTAGCTGAAAGCAATACGGCTCAGCCCCAAACGCTTGATGACGTGCTGCTCCCAGCCAATGCCGACGCAGATGACATCGCGGCCGCACGCCAACGCTTAGATCAGATGCGCCGTGAGCGCAACGCAGCCGCCGCCGCCAATCAGCCATATGTAGCGACCGAGCGCACCACTCTCACCAGTGAAGAGCGGCGCCTGCGCGAGGAAATTATTAACACAGAGATCAACCGCACCGCTGATGCCAACCAAGCCCCACTGTTCCCTACCCATCCGCAGCCATAACGGGCCTACCCCAGCCGACTAAACGCAGCTGCGAATAGCAGAGCACTGGCCAGTCAGGAGCCATTTGGCCCAACACTGGGCCAGCTGTTCCAGAGAGCGGCTCACAGGCACACTGAGACGGCCCGACCATCGCGCGCTCAAGCATCAGTCATGCGACTCGACCAGACAGAGTTCCAAGGTCGGAACCAAATCGCTGCGCCATAATGAAGCACAGTCTCAGCACTTAGCCCCATAATAGGGAATTAGTCCCCAGCTAGCGCCCAAAGCGTGCTCATAGGCTACCATTTTGTGATTAATGCGCTAAGAGGGCCTAAATGCCGCGCTCTTAGCTTGTTTTCTTCTTCATTGAGGTTGCTCATGAGCTTTGTAAGTAAGGTTGTCGTGCCAGCTGGCGCTAAGATCACGTTAGATGCCTCCGGCAAACTGACAGTACCTGATAACCCAATCATTCCTTACATCCGTGGTGATGGTATCGGTGCTGACATCACCCCGGTGATGCACGAGGTGGTCAATGCTGCTGTAGCTAAAGCTTACGGCGGTAAGAAGGCAATCTCTTGGATGGAAATCTTCGCCGGTGGCAGATCGTGCGAGGTCTATGGCGAGAACGTCTATCTGCCTGATGAGACGATGGAGCTCATCCGCGACTATCACGTCGCGATCAAGGGCCCATTAACCACGCCAGTAGGCGGGGGCATTCGCTCCTTAAACGTCACGATGCGCCAAGGCTTAGACCTCTATATCTGCCTGCGCCCAGTACGTTACTTCAAGGGCACTCCAAGCCCAGTTAAGCACCCAGAGCTCACCGACTCCATTATCTTCCGTGAGAACGCCGAGGATATCTACGCCGGTATCGAGTGGGAAGCTGATACCCCTGAGGCTCAAAAGGTTGTAGCCTTCTTACAAAACGAGATGGGCGTGAAGAAGTTGCGCTTCACCGAGCACGTCGGCATTGGTGTCAAGCCAATGAGTAAGCCAGGCACCGAGCGCTTAATCAAGGCTGCAATTGAATACGCCATCGACCACGATCGCAAGTCGGTCACCATTGTCCACAAGGGCAACATCATGAAGTTCACCGAAGGCGGCTTCAAGAAGTGGGGCTATGAGTTAGCCCAGCGTGAGTACGGCGCCAAGGCCGATGACAAGGGCGTGATCTCCTTCACCAACCCTAAGAGCGGCAAGCAGATTGTTATCAAGGACTGCATCGCCGACGCCTTCTTACAGAACATTCTCTTATACCCACAAGACTACGATGTCGTCGCCGCCATGAACTTAAACGGCGACTATATCTCCGATGCCTTAGCTGCCATTGTCGGCGGCATCGGCATTGCCCCAGGCGCCAACATTGGCTCAGAGGCCGCGATCTTCGAGGCCACCCACGGCACCGCCCCAACTATCGCCGGTAAGGGCATCGCCAACCCTGGCTCGATCATCCTCTCGGCCGAGTTAATGCTGCGTCACTTAGGCTGGGAAGAGGCCGCTGACCTCATCATCAAGGGCATGGAAGGCGCGATCAGCGCAGGCCACGTCACATCCGACTTTGCCGCACAAATGGAAGGCGCCAAGGCCCTCTCCACTCAAGAGTTTGGTCAGGCCATCATCGCCGCCATGTAACCACGCTAAGCGCCTCACTTCAGCGGCGCAAAGCATCAGCTGAACTAAGGCCCACTTAGCCAAAAGCCACGATCGACTCAGTCAATCGTGGCTTTTTCATGCCTCAAAACCAAGCTCTGAGGCTTGAGCTCAGGCACCATCCATTTCAATAGATGAGCTCACAGCAGGTGTCATTACGGCGCCCGCGCCTGAGGACATGCTGCTCCTACTGGTCGAGCTTGTGAATGGTGAGCTTAGGCAAGGACTTCACAATCTTCATGCTCTCCAAGGACACCGTAATCACGCGCAGGATGAGGTTCAGGATATAGCGCTCATCGCCTACTTCCTTGGCGTAATCGTTATAGTCATTGACGATGTGCGATGCCTTGTCCACAGAATAGCCGCAGCGTTCCACCACCCAATCGAGGGCCGACTTCTTATTGACCACGTACTCTTGGGCTTCAAGCGGAATGTGGCTTATGACTAAGTCGTCGTTATACACAATGACCGACTTGTCCTTCGCAGCGTTGCCGGTCTTGCCCTTAATCTTGCCGTACTTGAGCTGCTTGACGTAGTAGTCCATGTTATCTGATCTTACGCCATTAGCGTACGTAAACTTGCAGCTGTCATACGGTTTGACCTGTTCATAGCCCACATGTAGCTGAGCAAGCACCCGCCCCGCATCAGAAAAAGCCTTAAAGTCGGCATAAGTGGCAACACGAGGAATGCGCGGCAACTCCTTTTGCAGGTTATTGGCGTACGTGGAGCGATAATCTGGGCTGTGTAAAATGCCGTAGATGTAATAGAAAACCGCATCGACATCAATCACTGCCGCCTCCTCAGGATAGGCAGCCTTAAAGTGCTGCACCACCTCTGGGCGAATCGCATCAACCCGCTCATAGCCATTAATGACCTCGCCTTGTACAGGTTGCTCAACTGAGTCCAGCAAGCCACCAGCAACAGAACTCGCCCCCGACCCAACCTTGCAATAGAGGTAGCGTGGGAAGCATTGGCTCTTCTCCAAGAAGTCTAAGCATGGAATTTGTGCGCTCATCAGGCAGCTAAACTCCTTAGCCCCCACACCGGACGTACCAATTACCAAGTTTTCTGCGCCGCTGAAAGGGAAAAGCTGTGGCATCTGGTAAACGCAGTTAATCCAGTCTCGATTGTTGTACAAGAACTGCTTAAAGAAAGGTCGGTACAGAGATTCAACAATAAGCTCTGGCTTTACATCATCGTAGTACTTGCCTTGTAAAACATGGCGCTTTTGCGGACGATCCCAGCTGATGCGCCTCTTATCTTGAGAGTACTCAAATTTATCCCCAAGACGCTGTGCTTCCTTGACCTGTTCATTGTAAAAGGCTATACAGTTTTTGAAGTTATGCTCTATAGAACTCTTGTTGGAGTTGTAAGACCAAGCGTCACGAGAAGTTACAATTCCCAAAGAAAAGTTATTGAAAAGAGCCAAATTATCAGTCTTCTTGCCATCAACCGTAATGAAATGTCCAAAGTCATCTCGCCGCTGATTAAGCCAATCACCATGGGTATCAGGCTTAATCTCAGAGAGTGAAGCGCTGATGACAGAACCAAGCTCGACGAGCTGTCCCAGCTTCTCCTCGCGGCTCAGATAATCGTCAACTGAGGCAAAGTAAATTTTCCCTTGCTCTTGAGCCTTTGGGTTCTTGATCAGGATGGTCACAGCAATTGGGGCGCGGCTGCCAGCACCGAAAATCTTGCCACCCTCTTTGCGTGATTGCTCTCCCGAGGTGCGCTGATTGCCTTTGAGATGGTAAACGTAAACTGAGCTAAATTCCTGCTGCAAGCAGCGGCGCATGCCACTTGCTGCGGCTGCATCGATCCAGCCAGCATTAGAAACAAAGGCAATTACACCTTGCTCACCGATGCGGTCTGAGGCCCAGCGGAAAGCTTTTACATAAGAATCATAAAGGCCTTTCTTTAAGCCTCCTGCATCAGCTTGCGCCACATAGGTATCGGCGATGCGCTGCTCAAGAGCAGGGTAGCTCTCGTTTTGGTTGTCGTCGTTTTGGCTTTCCTGTCCTACCGAGTAAGGTGGATTGCCGATGATGACTTTGATAGGAAGCTGGTGGACGGTGTTGCGCAGCTTGGCGTTTTCACCAAAGGAGCCTGCGATAGGACGCTGCCTTTCCTCGTATTCGGCAAAGGTGTCGGTGAGCACCATGATTTTATTCGGCTCGTAGTGGGCGGCGTCCTTACCCATCAGGTCGTGGAATACCGATTCGACGTTGATCGAAGCCACGTAGTAGGCCAGTGGCAGAATCTCAAATGCATGGAGCTCATGGCGGTACTTGTGCTCAAGCTCTTGCTTGGAGATTAAGTCTTGGCATTGCATCATGCGCGTGATGAAGGTGCCTGTACCAGTGAATGGATCGAGGATATGAACATCCCTACTGCCTAAGGTTAAGCCAAACTCCTGCTTTAGGATGTCGTTGACCGAGTGGTTGATGAAGTCCACCACCTCAATTGGCGTGTACACGATGCCCAGCTTCTCTTGCTGCTTCGGGAACGCCACCTTAAAGAAGCGATCAAAGAGCTCCACAATGACCTTCTGGCGGTCTTGTACCGAGGTGACATTGCGCATACGGAACTCCACGCTCTGATAGAACGCTGCCAGGTCACGGTTAGTCTTAGTCAGACCTTGCGCGTCGAGCTTTATCAGCATGTCCGAGAGCGCGCGGGCAATTGGATTGTGCTCGGTGAACGGGAAGCCCCGGAAGAGTTCATCTAACACCGGCTTGATCACGATGTGCTGTGCCAGCATTTCGATAATCTCGTCCTCATCGAAGTGCTGACACATCGAGGCATTAAGGTCGGCGCAGAAGCGGACAAATTGCTCCTTGAGCTCTGGGGCGGCAGTAGCTAAGACGTGCTTGATTTCCTTGACCTGCTCGGTGCAGATCTCAGCGACATCCTCGGCCCAGTCTTGCCACTCCTTGCGGCTGCCCAAGCGCTTGATCAAGGTCGACTTGATCGACTCCTCAATGCGAATGGCTTGCTCATGCGGTAACAAGAATAGCTGCTCGCTATCTGGCTTATCATCTGATGTACCACCACCTCCATGGCCACCGTTATGGGGCTTAGCTTTAACCTTATCGTCATAGGAGCAGACCACTTCAATGCGCGGATCGATCTTATTGAGTATTGGGTCAATAATTGGGGTATCAGGGTTAATCGACTTTAAGGCATTGAGCACCTGCCAGACCACATCAAAGCTCTTATTTTTCTCGAAGATGCTCTCTGGGTTGTTGAGGTCATTGGTGACAATCGGGATGATGACGTAACCGCGCTTCTTGCCTGGGGCAATGCGCATAACGCGGCCTACGGTCTGTACCACGTCAACCTGCGACTTACGTGGGCTCAAGAAGATCACGGCGTCTAAGGCCGGGACATCCACGCCTTCGCTTAAGCAGCGCACGTTAAAGAGAATCTTGCAGTGGTTCTCTTCAGGCTCAGCTCTAAGCCAATCAAGCCGAGAGCCCTTTTCAAGCGCATTCATCGAACCATCGATGTGCTCACAATCACACACTAAGCTGTGCTCGCTGAAGAAAGCCAGCTCGTCATTGGCACGGCCGTCGCGCCCACGCATCTCAGGCAAATGATCGCGGTAGTGGTCGACCGTGGCTTGGAACCGCTTAGTGAACTGCTTGGAACCTGCTTTGTCGTACTTGTTCTTAGCGTCGATCACCTGGGCAAAGCCCACGGCACGGCGCATTGGGAATGGATCGTCTTGGAGATCGACACCAAACTTGTTGAGGGCCTTCCAGGTGCCAATGACCTTAGCGGCGTTGTACTCCGAGAAGTCGAGCAGATCGTCATCCTTCGGGATTAAGGCCTTATCTGCGACCAATATGATAACCTTGTAATCGACCAAGCAGCCGTACTTTACTGCCATGTCAAAGTTGAGCGTATGGAACTCAGGGCCAAAGATATCGGGATCGTCCATCGAATACAGGACGGCTTGCTCGTTAGCCTCTTGCTCCTTAGCCAAGGTGCCGTAAACCTTAGGGGTAGCGGTCATGTAGAGGCGCTTTAGGCCCTTAATGTAGCCGTCATCATGGATGCGGGTAAAGAGTGACTCTTCATCGACGTCGCTGGCGGCACCGCGTGCACGGCGCGGCTTACGGGCGTTGCTTGCGGTTTTGCTTGCGGCTTTGCTCTCGCCCTTGCTGGCAGATGGCTCATTAGTTGGGAGCTCTGGTGCGCCGACTTCTGCATCCAGTTGCGCGGTCATAGCGGTCGCGGTGCGCGCCAACTCGACCTTGGCAGCCTTAGCCGCATTGAGGTCGGACAGCAAGTAAGCACCGGCGGTGCGGTGTGCCTCATCGCAGATAATGAGGTCAAAGGCCGGGAGATTGTAGTCAGTCTGAGCTTGGTGAATGACATCAAGCGACTGGTAGGTCGAGAAGATGACCGTCATGCCGCTGTTTTCTGGCACCAAGCCTTGGAGCTTTTTCAGATTGGCCTTGAGCATTTCGGCCGCGAGGCTCTTAGCGTCGGTGGTGGCAGGGAAGCTTAACTCAGATGGTCGCAGATAGCTGGCAAAATCATTTTCATCACCGGACTTGCCGACCTTGCTATCAGAGCACACCGCAAAGGCCGTCATCGGGGCGCTGGCTTGGCGCTTCCAGTCAATAAGCGTCTGAGAGAGTAAGGCTAAGGATGGGACTAAGAACAGGACAAAGCCGCGATTGTTGGTTTGGCGTTCGGCAATCTTAAGCGAGGTGAAGGTCTTGCCGGTGCCGCAAGCCATAATGAGCTTGCCGCGTGCGTGGTGCTTGAAGCCTTCAATGACGTTTTCTAAAGCTGTTCGCTGGTACGGGCGCAGAACACGGTGGGTGAGCTTGAGCTCACCGGTTCTCAGATAGCCTTTCCAGTCGAGGTTAGCCTCCTCCAGCTCGGAGTGGCTTAAAGTGGTGACGTGCTTGTCGTTGGACAGGAGCAGGTTCTCGGCATGTTCCGAGAGCTTGCCGGTATAGACGAAAAAGCCTTCTCTGAAGATTGGCGTCTCGGTGCCCGGAATGGTACGACCTAAGAATGAGAGAAAGGAGTCAACTTGAGCCTTGGGAATATACTGCTCACGGCCATAGAATTTGCATTGAATAGCCGTATAATAAACATTTTGTTTATCTAAATGGGGGGGGGGTAGCTCTATTTTCTATATTTTCTAATGTATCTAGGCTAGTTGCAACTAAGTCTACGCCCGTGTCTCGCGCATCGCCCCCGGTGAGCTCTTTGTGCTCTTTGGCCCACTCAGCGTAAGTCTGCACCTTAATGAATTGATCGCACCAGGGTTGAGCCTGGCTTAACACATCGCGCACCAACAGCTCAAAGGCCGTACCCTTATCACGCTCGGTTAAGGTGTTCTGCTCAAAGCGCTGCAAAATCTCGTCAAACGCGTCAATTTGCTCAGAGCTGTCAATACTTTGCTCTAAGATCGCACTGGGCTCACCTAAGGTAGCAGCTACCACCTCAGGACTTGCCTCGGCTGCTGCGGAAGTGGAATCAATAATCATAAGCCTATCCTCAACCGGCATCAGATTCAAGAAAAAACAAGTCCATTTTAACCGAGCGGGCTAATCTTAAGACTGGCACAAATTGCAAGCATGTGAGCTGGATTTTGTTATTTCAATCACCAAATAAGGGCTTTGCTGATTCGGCGCACATTTTCAAATGGGGATCAATCTGATAAAATTCCGCTTTTAGCTGCAACCACGAGGCGGCTTTTGCTGTTTGCGCGTGGCACGCTAATTTGTTTTTTGGTTTGGTGGGGGCAAGACATGTCCGAGCGTTTTAAGCCTTATCTGACCGTGGCCTTGATCATTGAGCATGAAGGCCGCTTTTTGATGGTCGAAGAGTTCCAAGAAACTGGTGAACTGTGCTTTGGTACCATCGCAGGTCACGTTGAGGCTAAAGAGTCCATTATCGCGGCCGCGCTGCGTGAGGGCCGAGAAGAGTGCGGCTGTGAGGTCGAACTCGACCACTTAGTCGGCATCTACGACTACGTTAAGGACTACGAGACCATTATCCGCTTTACCTTTGCCGCTCACTTAAAGGATCACAACCCAAGCCTGGTGCGCGTGGCCGATCCTGACCAAAAGATCCAAGCTATCAAGTGGTACAGCCGCGACGAAATCTACGCTCAGCGTGCCATGTGGCGTACGCGCCTGATTGGCTACAACTTCGACGATTACTTCAAGGGCCAGAAGCTGCCGCTCTCGTGCATCACTGAGGTGCGCGCGTAATGGCGATCTTTAGTGCCGATCACGTTTTCTCCGACCAAATCCCGTACGACTCCCTCCAGGGCAAGCATGTCGTCGTGGGCCTGTCCGGCGGCGTGGACTCGTCTTTGTCTGCTGCGCTGCTCAAGGAAGCAGGGATGAAGGTCACCGCCCTCTTCATGAAGAATTGGGAAGAGGACGATACCGCAAGCTATTGCGCTGCCGCTGAGGACCGCAAAGACGCTGAGGCCGTTTGTCAGACGCTCGGCATCGAGCTTAAGACGATCAACTTTGCCGCTGAGTATTGGGATCGCGTCTTTGAGAACTTCTTGAGCGAGTACCGCGCCGGTCGTACCCCTAATCCTGACATCCTGTGCAATAAGGAAATCAAGTTTAAGGCCTTCTTAGACTATGCCTTTCAGGTGCTCGATGCGGACTTTATCGCCACCGGCCACTACTGTCTGCGCAGCTTTGATGGCGGAATTGACGCTCCGGCGCACCTCTTGCGCGGCAAGGATGGCAATAAGGACCAAAGCTACTTCCTGCACGCTATTGGCCCAGGCAAGCTTAATAAGGTCTTATTCCCAGTCGGCCATTTAACTAAGCCGACGGTACGTGCGATGGCTAAGGAGCGCGGTCTTGCCACGGCCACCAAGAAGGACAGTACCGGTATCTGCTTTATCGGCGAGAAGCGCTTTAACAAGTTCTTACACGACTTCCTGCCTGATGCCTCCACACCAGGCCCGATTATTTCCACTGAAGGCAAGGTGGTAGGCGAGCATCCTGGCCTTATGTACTGCACTATTGGCCAGCGTAAAGGCCTGCACATCGGCGGCAGCGCCGAGGGCACGGGCGAGGCTTGGTACGTGGTCGATAAGGACATGAGCCGCAATGCCTTGATTGTGGCGCAAGGCCACAACCATCCAGCGCTCTTTGCGCAAGGCCTGTGGGCTAGCGCCGAAACCTGGATTGTCGACGGCCCTAGTGATAATGAGCTACCGCTTAGCTGTACCTGTAAGGTCCGCTATCGCCAGCCTGATGTAAAATGTACGGTTGAGCGCGTGCTGCACTCACTATCAGGAGAGTCTCCACGATCGATGCTCAAGGTTACCTTTGACGAACCTGTTGCTGCCATCGCGCCGGGCCAATCAGTGGTCTTCTATCGCGGTGCTGACTGCTTGGGCGGTGCCATTATTGAGGCACCGATTAAGTAGGCTCGTTCTTGTGTCTTTTTGTGCTTTTTCTTTGTTGGCCCCTGGGAGGTGATTATGGCTTCTGATACCTATTGCGAAACCATTGCGCTTGCGGCGCTGTTCCAATCGGCCGCTCAAATTCAACGCGTCGCCCGCTTCGGTGCCGTCGATGAAAATGAGATTGCGCCTTTAATGCGCGCCCTCATCATCACCAACCCGCAAAAGATCGAAGACATCTACGAGCCGAAGCGCTTAACTTCGGGCTTAAATCAGCTTTTGACCTCGCTTTACCCAAAAGAGGCCGCCCAGCCTAAGAATGCTGAGCTGATCAAGATTGCCTTTAGCATCATCAATTTGGAAGGCAACCTCGAAAAGCAAAATATGGTCTTCACGCAGTTAGACCAAGAGGTCGATAAGCTGCGCGACCAGGTCTTGAGCCTGCATCCAAACTACGAGAACAGCGACAACACGGTGCTCTTAGACTACGAGATTATCAAGCTCTACTCCAAGATTTACTCGAACTTGATTTCTCCTAATTTCCCTAAGCTTATCATCTACGGCGAAGAGAGCTACCTGCGCCGCACTGAATTTCAGGAAATGATTCGCGCCCTGCTCTTATCGGGCATTCGCGCCAGCCTCTTATGGCATCAAATGGGTGGTAAGCGCTATTCCTTGATGTTCCGCTACAAGGACATCTTAGAGTGCGCCCGCGCCATCTTGTCCGGTCAATACCAGGGCTAAGCCCGACCTAGGGCCAAGCCCGAGCTAGACCCGCTACTTGGGCCAAGCTCGCTACCTGAGCTAAGCCCGACCTAGGGCCAAGCCCGCTACCAAGGCTAGCCAGTATTGGTCCAAGCCGGTCTGCCTTGGTTCATCAGTTTTTATTTTCTTCTTCGCACACCTTGCTTGAGGTAAGTTATGCAACTTTCGCCATTAACTGCGATCTCTCCACTTGATGGTCGCTATGAGTCTAAGGTTCAAGAGCTGCGCGCCATTTTCTCGGAATATGGCTTAATGCGCTTCCGTGTCCAGGTTGAGCTCACCTGGCTCAAAAAGCTTGCTGCTTGCCCTGAGATCAAGGAAGTCCCAGCTTTCAGCCCTGAGACGATCGCCTTCATCGACGACATCATCAAGAACTTCTCGGTTGAAGATGCTGAAGACATCAAGAACCGCGAAAAGGTCACCAACCACGACGTCAAGGCTGTTGAGTACTTCTTAAAGGACAAGACGGCATCGAACCCAGAGATTGCCGCAGTTAAGGAATTTATCCACTTTGCTTGCACCTCTGAGGATATCAACAACAACTCCCACGCCTTAATGCTCAAGACCGCCCGCGAGGAAGTCTTACTGCCTTTATGCGATGAGTTGATTGCTCAGATCGCCAATCTCGCCCACAAGTACGCTCACCTGCCACTTCTTGCCCGTACCCACGGCCAGCCAGCTTCCCCTACCACCTTAGGTAAGGAAATGGCTAACGTCGTCTATCGCCTGCGCCGTCAGCGTGACCAGATTGCTCAGGTTGAGATCTTAGGCAAGATCAACGGCGCCGTTGGTAACTTCAACGCTCACTTAAGCGCCTACCCTGAGGTTGACTGGCTCAAGTTCTCGCGCGAGTTCGAGGAGAGCTTAGGCTTAACCTTCAACCCATACACCACTCAGATTGAGCCACACGATTACATCGCTGAGCTCTTCAATGCTTTAGAGCGCTTCAACACCATCATCCTCGACTTTGACCGCGATATCTGGGGCTATATCTCCTATGGTATCTTCAAGCAGCGCACGATCGCAGGTGAAATCGGCTCCTCAACTATGCCTCACAAGGTCAACCCAATTGACTTTGAGAACTCCGAGGGCAACTTAGGTCTTGCTAACGCTATCTTTGCCCACCTGGCAGGCAAGCTCCCAGTTTCGCGCTTCCAGCGTGACTTAACCGACTCGACCGTACTGCGCAACTTAGGTGTTGCTTGCGGTTACTCTATCATCGCTTGGAAGAGCACCTTAAAGGGCATCTCCAAGCTCGAGGCTAACGAGGCTCACATCCGTGACGAGCTCAACCACAATTGGGAAGTTTTAGCCGAGCCATACCAGACCGTAATGCGTCGCTACGGCATCGCTAACCCATACGAGAAGCTCAAGGAATTAACCCGTGGCCGTGAGGTTAACCAAGAGACCATGTTAGCCTTCATCGAGACCTTAGAGATCCCTGAGGAGGCTAAGGCCGCCTTACGTAAGCTCACTCCTGAGACTTACATCGGCCGCGCCATTGCCTTTGCCGAAGAGATCTAACAAAGAAGCGATCTTCTTCCTTCAGGCCGCCTGCCTTCGGGCAGGCGTGCCTTCAGATGCCCCACCCTAAGCGCTTTTGACACTACGTGCATTAGTAGCGGCGTGCTTTTAGCATCGCCAAGCTTGAGCACCTTAGTGCAGAGAAAGCTCTTAGGTTGGTGTCTCTACACCAGGCTTGTCACCAAGCCCTTTGCTCCCTATTTCCCTTTTTGTTGGGGAGCGCATCCTCCCGTGCGGGAGCTCTGCTCACCGTGTCCCTGTTCTGGGGCGCTGCATTATCCTGTCGATTGGGGATCACCATCCCTTCCACTGCTCCTTGAGGCTAACTGTGAGCCCGACACGCGAACGCTATTTTGAGTGGACCTTATTAGGTCTCATTTTGATTATTGGCGGCCTTCTCTTTTACGAGGCCTTACCTTTCTTAAACGGCGCCTTGGGTGCTGTCACCCTCTACTTGTTGCTGCGCCGCACCAACCTCTACCTGTGCACGCGCTTTTCCCGTGGTATGGCGCCTTGGATTATCACCTTGGCGGTCACCTGCTTTGTCATGGTGCCTTTGTCGTTTATCCTGTGGTACCTCATCGACGCAGTGCAAAATGTCGACTTCGATATCCAAAACATCATCCAGCGCTACACCGATACCATTACCTATTTAGAGCAGAAGACCGGCCTTGAGATCGCCAGCGATCGCACTATTTCCTTCCTGACCGCGCGTGCCACGGCCATCATGAATATGTTCATGAGCGGCATCAACAACACCGCCATCAACCTCTTCACCGCGATCTTGCTCTTATTCTTCTTGCTCTCCGGTGGCATGAAGATGGAGAAGACCATCGCCCGCTGCCTGCCTTTTAGCGATACCAACAAGCGTTTGGTGATCTCCAAGGTCAGCACCATTGTGCGTTCCAACGCCATTGGTATTCCTCTCTTGGCTATCATCCAAGGTGGCGTCGCCGCTATCGGCTACAGCTTATGCGGGGTCAATCGCCCGATCGAGTTCGGTGCCTTGACCGGCTTTGCCTCGATGATTCCAATCGTAGGTTCGATGCTGGTCTGGATTCCGCTTGCTATCTTGCAGTACTTTGAACATGGTCTGATGCCCGCTATCTATTTGGTAGCTTACGGCGCGCTTATCATTTCTCAATGTGACAATGTGCTGCGCATGGTCGTGCAAAAGCGCCTGGCCAATACCCACCCGCTCATCACTATCTTCGGTGTGATTGCCGGTCTGCCGCTGTTCGGCTTTATGGGCCTGATCTTCGGTCCACTACTGGTCGCGATGTTCCTGCTCTTTTTAGAGATGTTCGTGAACCAATACATCATTGGCGACAGTGAGCACGGCATCGTCTCCAGCCCTAAGCGCAAGCACCACCCAGATTCCAATAATCCAGGTGGCACCTCTTTAACCGAACGCTTCAAGCGCCGCGTCATCCCAAGCGCACCCTCCAAGGACGAGCGCGCCAAGGCCGAGTCGGCCCCAAATGCCACCCCAACGGCCGAACAGCCAACTCAGTCTGCCGCTAGCCCAGCTCAGACGGTAACTCCAAACGCTAAGCGCCCTAATCCGCACTTAGAGCAGCCTAAGGCCAAGAACTTCAAGAGCGCTAAGGCCCAAAGCAAGCAAGAAAAGCGCGAAGGCGCCAAGCTGCGGGCGGCGCAAAATGCCGCGCCAGCTTACCTTAAGACCACTCCGTCTAAGGCGACCCCAGCTGTTAAGTCAGAACCTAAGGCGGCAGCAAAAGCTCAAAGCGCCAAGCCAGAGACTAAGAACGCTCAGAGTGCCCCTAAGAGCAATCAGAGCGCCGCTAAGAGCGCGGCTCAGCCCGAGACCAAGAGTGCTCCAGCGGCTCAGCCTGAAGCTAAGAGTGCAGTTGTGCCCGCTCAAGATGGCGGCGCCCAGTGGACGCTCAGCCCTAAGGCTCCGGCCCCACAACAGCCGGATATTCCACCGTTTAAGCACTTAGGGCAGAGTGCAACAGTCCGCGCTCTGCGTGCGCAAGAGCGCTTTGATTTAGGGTCGCGCGATCCCGACGCCGCCAAGCGCCACAACTTGGTAGCACGTGCCGTCGCCCAAGCGATTGGTTCATTTGATCAATTAGATGATCTCGAAGGCTCCTTAGAGGCACCAGTGCTGCCACCCGAGAAGCTCAAGTCGGCGCAAACGCCACCAGAAGCCGCGCCTGAGCGTAAGGAAGTAGCACCGCGTGAGCGTGGAGCTAACGACCAGCGTACGTCTGCTGACAAGCGCCCGGCCAACGATAAGCGCCAGGCTCCGGCCCAGCGTGAGCGCGCGGCTACTACCCCGCGTGAGCGTCCGGCGAGCAAGGGCGCTCGCCCAGCCCGCCGTGAGCGCAAGCACGAGCGTCCTGCGAACTCTGACAGCGCACCAGGCCGCAAGGAGCGCTCGCGCCTCGTGTCCAAGCTCAAGCCGCAAGGAGCAAAGCCGGTGCGCGGTAAAACGCGCCGCAGCAACCTTGATTACCAAGTGCTGCGTCCGGAGCGCCCGCACCGTGAGCCTGCCCCGATTGTGCACACGGTAGTGTCACGCAGTGCGGGCTTTGAGCCGCAAGAGCCTAAGCACACGCTGCGCACCCAGTTAGTGTCGGTACACACAGCTAAGGGCACGATGCTCGCCGATCCACCTCGGCGCCGTCCAAGCCGCCGTCGGCCCTTCCACTAACTGCTCAGCTCTATGAGCTGCTGATAGGCCAGCCCCTCGGGGCTGGCCTATTTGTTAAGGTACACTTTGCACCATAATGCAGCACCAAGGTGCTGCCGGATTATGGAATTTGCCGCACTCACGCCTCTTTTCCTGTGCACGCAGAGCTCTGCTTGCTCTAGGTGCCGATTCCCGCGCACGGTCGTCTGGCTGGAGCTTGCGGCCGATTTCGGCTTCGATCTGTGACGGCGCGGGGCGCTCTGTGCTCCGATTTTTCTCCAGCGTCTTATTGCACCAATATGAGGCAATAATTTTATTTAGCACAAGTTCCACCCATATTGCGCCCTATTTTTGTCGAATTTGTGGCACCAATCGCGATTTTCCAAACTTACATCACAGTTAACACACCGGGCCTAGGTATAATCGCTATGAAAGTCGGCTTAGACCGGCACTTGCTAGATATCCTAACTAGATATCACGGTAAGGTCAGAGCTGATTCGTAGGGTTAGGGGTCTGAAACTAATCAACTTTCCACTGCGCCAAGCGGCGCACAGATGCCTTATCGATGCGGCACACGCTGTCCTTAAGGCTTACGCTTGTCCTTGGCACCAGTCCCCATTCATTGCACTTCGAGACGCAGGGTAGATATGGTCAGTTACATCAGTGAAATCAAACTCCAAAAAGAACTGCGCAAAGTCGCTGCGATCTCGCTTATCAGTGTCATCCTCTTAATCTCCTTTGCGATCGCCACCTTCAAGATCGTCTCCTATGTCTACACCAGCTCCAATGCCGATCAATTAGAGGCCACCGTCACCGAATACGGTACTAACTTAAAACGCAAGGCACAATCAGAGCTTCGGACCTTGCGCACCTTGGCCATGTTCACCAAGTCGGGCAATGATCTCGTCAATTCCTACCACCGGGTGGGCCAAGACAACGTGCCTTTTGAGGTCGTAGGCTTTTGGTACTTAGATGGCAGCTGCGAGCAAATCTCCTTGACCGGAGTGAAGACTGACTCCTCCTATAGCGCCCTGCCGCCACAGGTCAAGCTGGCCGTGTCCTCAGCTTGGCTCGGCCACTCCACCGTATCTGCCCCTTACTACTCGCCAACCATTGGCGCTGATATGGTGACCTATGTCGCCCCGGTTTTCTCCAATGAAGGCAAAGTCATCGGTGCGCTCTCTGGTGCAGTTAGCCAAGCTAGCTTTGATAAGACTTTAGAACAGTTAGCCCTGGTCAACCAAGGCGTGGATGCCTTTATGGCTACCTCCTCGGGCCAAATTTTCTCGCGTGGCTTAAACAGCGTCATTCCATCCACGACCAAGAATATTGCTGATTTTGCCGGTTTTGACCAGCTCACCCTCGACCACATCAAGATGGGCTTAGTCTCGAGCAGCCCAATGTCGGTTGAGTGCGAAATCGCCGATCACAGCTACCTCATTACTATTACGCCACTGGGCTTCTCCAATTGGTATCTGTGCACTTTAAGCAGCAATGAGATCAGCTCAAGCCCTTACTACAAGTCCTTGAGCATGCTCATCTTATCGGTCAGCGTCATCTTAGCGATCTGCATCTTTATCGCGATCTACCTCTTCTTTAGCATGAAGCGCAGCTATCGCACCCAGCTCTTGATCGCGCACTACGACCCAATTACCTCGTGCTACAACTATCCTAAGTTCATCTTAGAGTTTGAGCACCTCGACTATAAGAGCACTTCATCGCGCAGCTATGCCGTAGTCTCGCTCAATATCCACGACTACAGCTATATCCAAGAGATGTTAGGCGAGCAGCAAGCCGATGAGCTCTTGTGCACGATCGCTGAAGTGCTGCGTGCCCAAAAGGACAATCTCAATATCGTGATGTTCTGCCACCACGAGGTCGACCAGTTCTATATCATTATCGACTCGAACAAGCAGAACGACGTTGACACCAAGGTCCGCACCTTGATGGATACCTGCGTCTCGATAATCAACTCCAAGGTCTCCTCGATCCCGATTGTCATGTACGCCGGTGTCGCCTTTACCTATCCGGATATGACCCCGGATAAGATTGTGGCCCGCGCCGAATTTGCCAAGAAGCAGATTATCAAGACCTACACCCACGCGGTGCGCTTCTACGATGAGAATGCCTACAAGAAGGAAGCCTTCTTACACAGCATCGAAAAGAGCATGCGTGCGGCCCTGGAAAAGGAAGAGTTCAAGCTCTTCTTACAGCCAAAGATTGACCTCAAGAGCGGCAAGGTCTACGCGGCCGAAGCCCTGGTACGTTGGATCTCTGATAGCGATGTCATCGTTTATCCTAACGACTTTATTCCGCTCTTTGAGCAAAACGGCTTCTGCACCGAGCTCGACCTCTATATGTTCGACAAGGCCTGCCAGAAGATTCGTTACTACCTCGACAATAACATTAACCCGATTTACTTCTCGATCAACCAGACCAAGCTCTTAATCTTCCAAAAGGGCTACACCGACAAGCTGCGTGCGATCCTGCAAAAGTACAACATTCCACCAAAGTACATTGTGATTGAGGTACTGGAGGATCTGGCCACCCACAATGTGGAGGAGCTCAACTACCACATTAAGGAGCTCAAGGCCTTAGGCTTATCGATCGCCTTGGACGACTTTGGCTCGGGCTACTCGTCGCTCAACATCGTGGCGGGCCTGGATATCGACGAGATCAAGTTCGACCGCGAGTTCTTGATGGCCGACGACCCAGAGCAGATCAAGCGCAATCACATGATTTTGCGCGTGCTCTCGAAGCTGGCCAAGGAAATGGGCATTCGTACCGTGGTCGAGGGCGTGGAACGCAACGAGGATGTCGAGTTCTTAAAGACGATCGACTGCGATCTGGCGCAGGGCTTCTACTATGACCGCCCAATTCCAGCGGCCGCCTTTGATCTCAAGTACATGACCCCGGAGCATAGGGCCAGCGATGAGCCCTCCAAGCTCGTTGCCCAAGACATCGGCATTGCTGATATGCTCAAGCAAGAGGCACAGCGTAAGCAGCAAGAGCAAGAAGATGCCTTAGCCCAACAGCAGGAGGCTGCCAACAACGCGCACGGCACTACGCTCAATTCCAAATAATTAACACCACTCAAATCAAGTGGCCCTAATAGAGCGCGCCCCACCCGCCAAGCCGAGTGGAGCGCGTTCTATTTATATCCACGCTCAAGCGCACGCTCTGTCCTATCCCAGCTTGAAGCGAGAAGCTTCAGCTCAGCTAGGCGCGCCCAACGAGGTAGCCCCCCAGCAAAACAGCCACTGGGCGTTAGCGTCCGACAATGAGATTGGCTTAGTGGGCTGCGGCCCTAGGAGTGACTGCGGCCACAATTAAAGCCCAACTACCGGGGTAGCTGAGCCTTAATTGAAGCTGAACCTTAATTCAGCTGAGGGGACCGCTTTCTTATCAGCGTGCTGCTTTCTTATAAGCGCGCCTCTTACCTATAGGTGTGCCGCTTTCTTATCAGCGTGCCGCTTACCTATAGGCGCGCCACTTACTTATGGGCAGGCGGCGGCACTGGGTGCAGCCGACACTCGCTCTCGTCGTGGATCTGGCCCAAGAAGGTCAAATCGATCGGCAGGAAGCTCGGCTCATAGTCGCAGGTGCGAACCACAGCGTCGACCTTGAGGAAGTCCTCTACGATGTTGTTGGTCCAATAATCAGGATTGGCGCGCACATCCGCGACATAGAGATATTTGAAGTTTTGCACGTGCAGCGGCGTTACCACCAAGGTACGCTTGCCTTCTTCAAGCTGGGTTAAGACCTCGGCCTCGCGAATGCGGTGATCGTTATTGAGTGCCACCGCGCAGTAAATGATATTGGCCACAATGGTCGCCATGGCTAAGGCACTAAGGGCCACCAGCGCCCGCTCTAACTTCTGAGGCAAGATGCTCTGATAGCGCTCGAGCACAATGGAGCCTAAGCTCATAATGCCGATAATGGTAAAGACGACAAATGGCGTCGCGCTGCGGGCTGGGAAGTTCGGGCTGAAAATCATCAGCACCAAGGAGAAGAGGCCGGTGTAGATAAACCACATCGCGCCATGGTAGGTGCCCGGCATCGTGTATTGCAGCATGAACTTGCGCACCCGCACCGTCAGGTAAAGCACGGCAACCACTAAGAGCGCGCACATTAACAGTGACTCACAGAAGATGCCGACCGCGCCTAAGGTGTGGCGCAAATAGTCAAAGCCGCCATCCTCCATCGACTCTAAGCGCTCGCGATTACCTGGGGCTAATACGAGCAGGGCAAAGCCCACTAAGAACGCGGCATAGCCCAGGCATTGCCACAGGGTGAGCTTGCGCTCTTTTAAGCAGTAAATGAGGTAAAGGCCCAAACCGGTCGCAACCGCTGCGGCGGTGTTTTCGTTGGTCCAACCAGCGAGCACGCCTAAAACCACCATCATCGGCCACAAAATGATAGGGTTGGCCTTGAGTTCTCGCTCCATCGAAATGCGATACGGCAAGAGGAACATCAGCATAATGGTGGTCGTGTAGAGATAGTTGGCACTGCTGACGATATTGAAGACCACCTCGCCGTAGCGACGCAGCTGTAATAAGAGCAAGAGCGAGATGATGAAGATCGGCATAAAGCGCACGCGCAAGGTCGGCTTTAAGCCATAGGCGTTGTAGTAGATAAAGAGGATCAGCGTCACATAGCACAGGCCCTGGACAATACCTGACATCGGCTTGCCCCACCACAAGAGCAATTGCGCTATGGTATGAGCGACCGTGCGCCCTCCCCACTCAAAGTAATGGCGGTATTGGGATACAGCGATGTCGTTTAAGGACGAGACAAATTCGCTCGTGCCCTGTACCATGAAGTAGCGGTAATCGTTGGCAAAGTACGGCGTTAGCACCACGCCCATCACGATGATGCCAAACCAGAGCAATAAGTAACAGTAACTGCGCGTCGAGATCTGCATCGTAAGTTCCTGCTCCACTGAAGCCTGAGCTTAGTTTACCCCAAATCCAATCAAGCCTTACGCCCGCGCTAAGGCAAGGCATAACGCAGGGTTCTGCCCGCCATCTGATGCAGACTTTGCGCCGCCTAGCAGCACCGCACGGCTGCAAGCACTTGGTCCTAGTATGGCAGTTTGGTCAGCTTGGTTGCCGTGCCAGGGCCCAGTTTATCCCGCAAGTGCGCTAAGCTAGGGCAAAGTTGCTAGAATGTCAGTGTGCTTGCCCTATGGGGCCAGCGCGAGACCCTTTTTTTTGCTTTTGGGGGTCTAGGTTTATTGCGCTCTTGGTCGAGGTTTACCCCTTATGCTGGTATCGGATTTATTACTAGGCTCCCTGAGTACCCAACGTAAGGTGCTTGGCAATCTCTTTGGCAGTGCCATCGCCGTCGAGATTGCCGCACTCAAAGCCCAGTTTAAGCATCCCTTAGTGGTGCTGTGCGCCGATTCAGCCGATGCGACGCGCTTAGAGCATGAGCTGCGCTATTTGGCCTACCAAGAGCCGATCGCCTCGTTTCGCGACTACGAGACCTTGCCTTTTGACATGCTCTCGCCGCATCAGGACATCATTTCGGCGCGCCTGGAGTTCTTATCGCGCGCGGCGTCGATTCATGATGGCCTCATCATCACTTCGATCAACGCCGTGATGCAGCGCCTGGCCCCGTTAGATTACGTGGTCAAAAACTCCTTTGTCTTAAAGGTGGGCGAGGAGCGCGATATCGAGGAGCTGCGGGCCTCCTTTATCGCCCATGGCTATTTGCAGGTGGAGCAAGTACTTGCGCACGGTGAATTTGCGGTGCGCGGCTCGATCCTCGACGTCTACCCGATGGGCTCGCTGCGACCGCTGCGCATCGACTTTTTTGACCAAGAGGTCGATACCATTTCCTACTTTGACGTCCAGACCCAGCGCTCGAGCGAAAAATTAACTGAGGTCAAGCTGCTGCCGGCCAACGAATTTCCGCTCGATAAAGAGGCGATCTCGGTGTTCCGCAGCCGCTACCGCGATCACTTCGTTAACTGCCACTACGCCGAACACATCATCTACCAAGCAATCTCTAAGGGCGCAGTCCCAGGCGGCATCGAGTACTACCTGCCCCTCTTCTTTGGCCACACCAATACCTTCTTTGATTACCTCGACCCTGAGGCGGGCTTTGTCTTGGTCGGTGACTTCGATCAGGCTCTGTCGGCTTATGATGCCAATCTGCATCAGCGCGCTGAGCTCTATCACAGCAATCCGGACCACCCATCCTTGCCAGTTTATGAAGTCTTCTTAAGCCCCGATGAGCTCTATGAGGCATTAAAGGGCAAGGAGCAAATTCGTCTCCTGCCGCGTGCTTTAAGTGATGAGGAAGTAAGCCAGCGCTTGCATTACAACGCCCCGTGCCTTGAGGTGCCTAATATTGCGCTCGATCACCACGATGCTAATCCCGCCCAAAAGTTTATCGACTTTATGGCGGAGTTTTGTGGCAAGCGCCAGGGCCGGGTTATCATCTCGGCGCTCTCCGAGGGCCGCCGCCAAAACTTAAAGGATTTACTACCGCCTGACTTGGTCAAGACCTATGGCTTGGTACCGGCCTCGAGCGTGAACGACTTCTTAGAGTCCCCGGCGCCTTTGATGCTCACGGTCACACCTTTTGACCAAGGCATGATCTTAGATCCTGAGCGTATTTCCGCGAAGATCAAGGCTCTCAATCTACCGGTCAATGGGCTCAAGACGCCGCTGGCCTTTATCACCGAAACCGAGCTCTTGGGCTTTAAGGTGGTACGCCAACGCCGCCGTGCGCGCGCCGCGCAAAGCTCCCAGATTGACCAAGACACTATCATCAAGAACCTGGCCCAATTACAAGAAGGCCAGATTGTGGTGCATATCGACCACGGTATCGGTAAGTACCGGGGACTTAAGACCGAGGTCATCAATGGTATCAAGGGTGAGTACCTCACCATTGAGTACTTAAACGGCACGGTCTCGATCCCGATTACCGCCTTAAATAAGGTCGCGCGTTACTCGGGCGTGGAAAATCCGGCTTTATCGAAGTTAGGCTCAGATGCTTGGTCCAAGCGCAAAAGCAAGGCCGCGCAAAAGGTGCGCGACGTCGCCGCTGAGCTTTTAGACATCTACGCCCAACGTGAGCTCAAGAAGGGCTTTGCCTTTACGCTCGATGAGCATGCCTACGAGGAATTTGTCTCCTCCTTCCCGTACGAGGAAACCGAAGACCAACGCAAGGCGATTGAGCAAACACTGGCGGATATGCAAAAGCCGGTGGCGATGGATCGCTTAATCTGTGGTGACGTGGGCTTTGGTAAGACTGAGGTGGCCTTGCGTGCGGCCTTTGTCGCGGCGATGAACGGCAAGCAGGTGGCGCTGTTAGCCCCAACCACCATCTTGGTTGAGCAGCACTTCCAAAACTTCCGCGAGCGCTTTGCCACCACCCCGATCAAGGTCGAGATGTTAAGCCGCTTTAAGAGCTCCAAGGAGCAAAACAAGGTCCTTAGTGACATCGCCTCGGGTGCGGTCGATATCATTATCGGTACCCACCGCATCCTGTCGCAGAAGATGAAGTTTAAGGACCTGGGCCTGCTCATCATCGACGAGGAGCACCGCTTTGGCGTGCGTCAAAAGGAGCAATTAAAGGCACTGCGCGCTGAGGTCGACCTCTTGACCTTAACCGCGACCCCGATTCCGCGTACCCTCAATATGGCCTTAGAAGGCATGCGCGAGCTCTCGATTATCGCCACGCCGCCCGAGCATCGCTTGGCGGTCAAGACCTTTATCCACGCCGACAATGACCAAATCTGCCGCGAGGCGATTTTGCGTGAGCTGCGTCGTGGTGGCCAGGTCTATTACCTGCACAATGACGTCGCGACTATGAACTTAAAGCTCGAGCACTTAACCAAGCTGGTGCCCGAGGCCAAGATCGAAATTGCCCACGGCCAGATGGATGGGCGCCAATTACAGCACGTGATGCAGGACTTCTATCACCAGCGCTTTAACGTGCTCTTGTGCTCGACCATTGTCGAAAATGGCCTGGATATCCCAAGCGCCAACACCATCATCATTGACCGCGCTGACCTCTTAGGCTTAGCGCAATTACACCAGATCCGTGGCCGTGTCGGCCGCTCGCACCACCAAGCCTACGCTTACTTCTTTACCCCACCGAAGGCGGTCTTAACCCACGATGCCCAACGCCGCCTCGAGGCCATTGCCTCAATCGACGAACTGGGCGCGGGCTTTGTCCTGGCCTCCCATGACTTAGAGATCCGGGGCGCGGGTGAACTCTTAGGCGAGGAGCAATCAGGTCAAATCGAATCGATCGGCTTCTCGCTGTACATGGACATGCTCAACTCCGCCGTCAACGCCTTAAAGAACGGCCACGAACCGACCTTGGGCGAGCTGACCTTAAACGAGTGCGACATCGATATGCATCTGCCGGCCTTCTTACCGGACGACTATATCCGCGACGTCAACACCCGTCTGTCCCTGTACAAGCGTATCGCTTCGTGCCAAAGCCCGGACGAATTTGCCGACCTCAAGATTGAGCTCATCGACCGCTTTGGCAGCTTGCCGCCTGAGAGCGAGAACCTCTTTACCATCTCACGCTTAAAGCGTGACGCGAGCGACTTAGGCATCAGCCGCATTCGCGGCGATGAGAGCGGCGCCTTAATCGAGTTTGAGCCGCACCATAAGGTCGACCCAAGCTACATCTTGCTCTTAGTGCAAAAGAGCAAGCACAACGAATATCGCTTAAGCCGCGCCAATGCCCTGCGCTACAACTTGCCCGAGAGTGACAAGAATCCACGCCTCAAGCTCCTGGAGATGGTACTACGTGCCTTAGTGGGCCACAGCAGCCTCAACCCGAGCTACCAGATGCCCAGCTAGCAATCCACACCCAATAATAAGTCGATCTTACTATTAGGCAAACCAAAAACTTAATACACAACCCAACGGGCGCAAACGGCATAAGAATGCGCATCGTAGAGATAGTGCAAATCTTATTTTTGCACCCGTTAAGACAAAAATCGGTTGATCCTTGTGGTGAGAGCGCAGGGTCAGTGGTTGGTATTGGTTGGAGGTGAGGACGGCATGGCTAAGACAGCGGCAGCGCGCACAGCAGGAGCCCCAAAAGAGACGGCGGCAACAGCGGTAGCAACAGCGACGGCCGCCAAGGCGACCCAGCAGCAAGCGACCAAGCAGCAAGCTGCGCCGCAAGCGACCAAGCAGCAAGCGACCAAGCCGCGTGCGGCACCGAGCGCTGCGCCCAAAGCCAAGTCGCACTATGTGGCGCGGCCTCAGCCTTACCTCGAGATGCTCTTTAAGGCAGGTTCTTTTCCCAGCGCGCAAGGTACGCTGCTCAAGCACATCTTTGATTACCTCAAGCTCGATCGCGTCACCACACAGCACTTGCCCCAGCTTGGTCCCTTTGTCACCTGCGATGCTGCGGCTTGCCTCTACCTTAATATGCTGGGCATGCTGGTGGGCGAGTACAACGGCTTGCTCAAATTAGGCGAGTACAGCCGCAAGCTCGACCTCAACGCCATTTTTGGCCCGACTGACTTCACCGCTGACAGCTTCAACCGCCAGGCTGTGCGCTTAATGGAGCGCATTGCGCTCTACGATCCGGCGCGTTTTGCCTTTAATCTGGCTTGCGCCCTCAGGCCGCGCTCTGATGCGCAGTGGACGGCGCTCACCGACCAAGTGCTCGATGAGCTCGATGCCGCCGATGAGAGTTTAGCGCAGGCTAAAGCGCAGGCTCAGGCTGCCTGGGATCAATACTTTGCCAGCCATGATGATCCACTCAATGCACCGCGCGATCCCCAGAATCTACCCGACGCCGTGAACTGGGTCACCATTACCCCACAAGCGCTCGCCGGAATTTTACCTTATCTTAAAGCAATTACTCTAGAAATTAGCTTAAATGGCGGGGGGGGAGGGCGAACATCAGAATATAATTTTATCCTGTTTAACTTCAGGACTACCGGTAATTGCGCGCTTGCCTGATACGCTCGACGAAGTGCAACTGATTAAGCACAAGCTTGAGCTCAATCTCTTACAGCTCCAGCCGATCAACGTGCTCGATAGTGACGGCAAGCCGATTACGGTGCAAGCCGCGCTCGATCATAGCACCCTCGAGTTATTAGATCACCGCACCAAGCGTAGCGCCAGCCTCAATTTGATGGTGGTCGACGCCTCCGAGCAGCGCTTGGTCTGGCGTGATCTCATCAACGCCCAGGCCACACAAGAGCAAAAAGAGATGAATAAGGTACTGGTGAGCATCAAGCGCGAGCTCTTCCCTGATGCGGCGAGCGCGCAAGCAGCGCTTAACACAGCCTTTGCGCATTTACGCTTTGCCCAGCTGACTGACGTGCACTTCGTAGCCGCACGCGAGAAAGTGAGCCGCACCGGCTTAGGTGAATTGATGGGCGTTCAGGTCAAGGCCAAGACCGTCATCAACAAGCAAGCCTGCCTTGATGCCATCGAGCATCAGTGCCGCTATGTCTTAGCATATAGCCCCGAGCTTAAGGACCCCGCCACCATCTACAATCTCTTCCATAACAAGATTCAGACTGGGGGCGATCCGAGTACCAACTTCTTCACCAACCACTACTACCTGATTGACCCGGTTCGCCTCTACAGTCAGCGCGCCTTAGGCACCTTGGCCATCATCGTGGCGCAAATGCTCCAAGATGCCTTAAGCGCCGCTGAAGAATAGAGCAACCGCGCGCTCCCGGCCCCAGGACAAAGCTGGGCGCTGGCAAGCAGGCCTGCTTGTCCAAAGCACAGCCCGCTTGGTCTAGGCTGCGGCTCCTGGCTCAAAAGCCACTGCCTTGTTCTAAGACCACAGTCCCGAGCTCAGAGACCGCAATCCCGAGCTTAAGACAGAGCAAATGAGGCCTCGAGGGCGTGCAATAAATTGGGCTAGAGAATCAGCGCCAGAACTGGGATGGAGATGATGGAGAGCAAGGTGCTCATGAAGGTGCCCTGCGCCATAACCTTCGGGTCGATATTCTCCTTGAGGCAGATCATGGTGCCGTAGGAGGCGACCGGCATAGCAGCTAAGATCACTAAGACGTCGGTGTAGCGGTGATCAAATGGGCTTAAGCTGTAGATGATGAAGATCAAGACCGGGATGCCCAGCAGCTTTAAGGCGCACATAACGTAGATGCGCCAATTGCCAAACATCTCTAGGACTTTAATATTGGCTAAGGTCGCGCCGATGACCAAGAGCGAGGCCGGAATGGTCATATTGCCCACTAAGGAGAAGGCGGTGCCGATAATGTGCGGCGTCTTCACCTGGAAGGCCACTAAGGCAATCACGATATAGGTCGAGGTCAGGGCTGGGGATAAGATCATGCGCCAGTTAAAGGAGATCTTGTTCTCACGGGACTGCGGGCTGCACGAGCGAATGAAGATCTGACCTAAGAGGAAGATGAGCAAGTTAAACGGAATCGTCAGCACCGCGATATAGAACATGGCGTACTGACCAAAGAGCGAAGTTGCGACCGGAATACCGATAAAGTTGATGTTGCCAAAGGCAAACATGAAACGGTAAATGCCTTCCATGTCGCCGGTACGCAACAGCTTAGCCCCGATATAGCCGAAGATGAGCAGCATAAATAAGGTCGCCGTGCCCAGCAAGAAGACCGGCACAATTTCGCTGCGCTCGGGCAAGGTGTCGCCCATGACCGAAGAGAGAATGATGCACGGGGCGGTGACATTGATGATCAGCACCGAGAGGGAACGATTGAAGGTATCGTTCATGATATTAAGCTTGGAGCAGACAAAGCCAATGATGACGACGCCAAAGAGCACGCCCATCTGGCCTAAGGTGGCTAAAAAGTCCATAACAAGTACCGAAAACTGACTAACTGTCGCCGCTGCGACCGGCGCAAAATATAGCAAATGCCTGGGCGCAATTGTGATCTTAGTCACAAAGTGCACCATAGTGAGTCCGTTTGCAAATCTTGCGGTAAAAATCATAGCTTACGGACCGTAAGGCCCGAAGCCATAGGTATAGTACGACCACCCCTCAGCTGCGTGGTACTTGCTTTTTCTTGCGCTAGTACAGGTTAACATAAATTTTTTCATTTGGTGTATAATAACAGCATCACTGTTCGATCACAATAGGAGATTG